>JAHQVY010000196.1 GCA_019634095.1 Cellvibrionaceae bacterium | reverse complement strand
GCATGATAGGCATGCTGCTGGATCAAGTACTCGCTCAAATTAGCAAGCTGGTGGCTTACGAAGACTGAATTTAAATTTACCAAAGCGCGGGTACGCAATGATTGATGAGAAAACTATTTCCACCCAAGGGTTGAGTCGAGTGTTTGCTTCGCCGGAAAAAAACGGCGAACCGGTGACGGTGTTTAGCGATATTTGGTTCGATGTTAAAAAGGGCGAATTTGTTTGCCTGATTGGCCATTCCGGCTGCGGTAAAACCACTCTGCTTAATATACTCGCCGGGCTGGATCAAGCCAGTGCCGGTTATATTATTGTTGATGGCAAAGAGCAAAACCGCCCCAGCCTAGATCGTGCAGTTGTGTTTCAGTCTCACGCCTTAATGCCGTGGATGACTACCCTGCAAAATATTAGTTATGCGGTAAAGTCAAAACACAAGTCGTGGTCGAAAGCGAAAATTGAAGCCCACGCGCAAAAATATATTGATTTGGTGGGCCTGAAAGGTGCCAACAGTAAAAAACCCTCGCAGTTGTCCGGGGGCATGAAGCAGCGGGTTGGTATTGCGCGAGCGCTGTCGGTAGAGCCGAAAATTTTATTGCTTGATGAACCCTTTAGCGCCTTAGACGCCTTAACGCGCGGTAATCTTCAGGAAGAGCTGCTCAACATTTGCCGGCAAACCCAACAAACAGTGTTTATGATCACCCACGATATCGATGAAGCAATACTGCTAGCCGATAGAATTATTCTGATGACAAACGGGCCGAATGCGAAAATCCGCGAGATTGTCCATAGTAGCTTGCCCCCAGATCGCTGCCGCGACACGCTGCATCGCCATGCTAATTACTACCCAATGCGCAACCATTTGATGGATTTTTTGGTAACCCGTTCGGAGACCTTCGCCCGGGAAATTAGCGAGAGCGATTACGACCCGAAACGCCCGCCCATTGTCACGCCGCGCGCCGAACTAAAAGCAGACACAGCATCTACGCCGACATCGCATATTTCTGTGGTGTAGTTTAGCAATACTAACCAATTGGTTTACCTTGGAGAAACATTAAATGAAAAGAGAAGAGCTTACCGAAAAAATTGTTGCAACTAAAATTGCCAAAGGTATCAAGTGGTCTGAAATAGCCGAAGCCGTTGGGCTGTCGAAGGAGTGGACCACGGCGGCGTTGCTTGGGCAAATGAGTATGTCCCCTGAGCAAGCCACGGCAGCCGGTGAAAAATTGGGTTTATCGCAAGAGGAGATTGCCTTGCTCACCACCGTTCCCTACCGCGGTTCTCTGGGGCAAGCGGTGCCCACAGATGCCTTGGTGTACAGATTTTACGAAATTATTCAGGTGTATGGCACCACCCTCAAAGCCCTTATCGAAGAAGAGTTTGGCGACGGTATTATGAGCGCGATCGACTACAGCATGGATATTCAGCGTCAAGAAGATCCGAAAGGGGATCGGGTTGTGGTCACTCTCAATGGCAAGTTTCTACCTTACAAAACTTATTAAACTCCCTGGAGACTCCGCGATGACACAGTCTATGTTCTTAAAAAAAGGAAGCATATTTGCGTTGGGCATTGGGGCCATAGGCCTGTCTACAACGGCCTTTGCCCACCACCCACTCGGTGGCATGACACCGTCGAGCGTTGCAGAGGGCCTGCTCTCGGGTATTGGCCACCCTGTTATAGGCCTAGACCATTTAGCGTTTATTATTGCCGCTGGCTTATTGGCTTGGAAACTCGGCAAGCCCCTGCAATTACTGGCCGCTTTTGTCGCCACAACCGTGGTGGGGAGTTTAGCGGTGAGTTTTGCCGGCAGCTTTAGTTTTAAAGAGCCGCTCATTTTACTTTCGGTGGCACTGGTTGGCCTGCTGTTGATACGTCGTCAACGACTTGGCAATTCAGTCGGGATTTTGTTTTACAGCCTCGCGGGCTTATTGCATGGTTCGGCCTATGGTGAGGCAATCGTTGGCGCGGAAATGGCGCCAATTTTCGCGTATTTGATAGGCTTTGTCGCGATTCAATGTGTAATCGCTTTGGCGGCGGCACAACTCCTGAGAATGGCTTCTAAGGGCAATGAGCAACGCCTCCAATACGCCCGCCTAACCGGTGCGGTGGTTTTGGGCATCGCGGCGACTTACGGCTTCGAAATTGCGGAAACGGCAATGTTTGGGCAGGTATAAAACGCGGCGAATCAATAATTCGGCTATGCGTGTTTTGCCCTAATCCTAAGGCTACATAAAATTTTGTGTTCGGAAGCTTTGCACATGGATGTAGGTAAGGGGCTTGAGCAGGGAGCGGAAGCTAAGGAAGGGTTATTGATAGCCTTACACGGGGTTTTTTGCGGCGAAAAAATACAGTGAATAGAAGTGCAGGCGAGCTCTTTTTAGTGTCGTAAAAGTGAGAGCCTAATGCAATTATTAAGGGGTTTATATGTCGACAGAAAAATTACCAGTGACAGTCATTACCGGTTTTTTAGGGGCTGGGAAAACCACCCTTCTAAACCGAATTCTCACTCAAGATCACGGCAAAAAATACGCGGTGATTATCAACGAGTTTGGCGAGGAGGGCATCGATAACGATTTGGTGGTGGATTCCGACGAAGAGATATTCGAAATGAACAACGGCTGCATTTGCTGTACGGTGCGTGGCGATTTAATTCGCATTATTAGCACCTTACTGAAACGCAGTGAACAGCTTGATGGCATGATTATCGAAACCACTGGCCTGGCAGACCCCGCACCGGTGGTGCAGACGTTTTTTGTGGATGACGATGTTAAGGAGCGGGTGAAATTGGATGCGGTGATTACCGTGGTGGATGCCAAGCATTGCCATGAGCATTTGCAAGATAGTCATGAAGCGGAGGAGCAAATAGCCTTTGCCGATGTGATAGTAGTCAATAAAACCGATTTGGTGAACGACAGCGAACTGGCTGCGGTTCGCGAACAAATCGGCAAGCTAAATCGCTATGCGAAGATTCACCCAGTGATGCAAAGCAATATCGACATAAATAAAGTACTCGATTGCGGTGCCTTCGATTTACAGCGCATTTTAGACATAGAACCACAGTTGCTCGAAGATGAGGATGATCATGAGCACGATGAATCTATTACCAGTGTATCGCTTAAAACCCTCAAACCCCTGGTACCAGAGAAATTCTCTCAGTGGATTCGCGAATTCATTATGCAGCGCGGTGTGGATATTTTGCGAAGCAAGGGGATTTTAAACTTGGCCGATCAGGAGAATCGCTATGTTTTTCAAGGGGTGCACATGGTAATGGATAGCAGTTGGGGCGAGCCTTGGGGCGAGAAGGCGCGGCAGAGCCGATTGGTGTTTATTGGCCGCAACCTCGATGAAAAAGCTCTGCGGGAGGACTTTCTAGCGTGTACTCAGAGTTAAAACCGCTTGACGATCACGGCGCAAATACCCTGTCGCCGCAGCTGGAAACTACAGAGCAGGCCTTGCGGGCTTACGTCACTTTTATTCAATGTAACGCAGATGCTGCCTTCGTTGGCCTTGGTGATGGCAGTGTGCGAGTTTATGCTCTAAGTGATAATGGCGTAGTAAATGAGAATGGCGTAAATGAGAGTGCTGTAAGCGAGGAGCTAAATGGCGGCCCGTGGCAAAACCTAGACCCAAGTTGCGCCAAGGTTTTTAGCGCTGGCGGTTTGCCTTTATGCGCCGCCGTGTGCCCTGTGACACAGCGCCTACTGTTAGGTACCGATCAGAGCTGCTTGTTAGAAGTTAGTGGCGGTGAATTGCGCAACAAAGCACAACTGGCTAAGGGTTGGGTTGAACATGTGGCTGTATCGGCCTCGGGTTTAAGCGCTTATGCTAGCAACAAAACCTGTTATGTCTTAGATGGCACGCGGCAGCTTTGTCAGATTCCGCAATCCGCAGGCAGTATTAGCGGGCTGCAATTTAGCGCCGATAGCAAAGATCTCGCTATCGCAGGTTACGGCGGTATCGGCATTTGGCGGGTGGCGGAAAACAAGCTGCTGCATGAATTGCAGTATCCCGGTGCCCATTTAAATATGCGTTGGAGTCCAGACGGCCGCTACCTGGTAACGGCGACTCCGGACAAAGAAATACACTGTTGGGATCTCAGCAAAAAAACCAGTTTTCGCATGCGCGGTTACCCGGCCAAAATTCGTTCGCTGTGCTGGAGTGCAGACGGTAAACATCTCGCCGCCGCCGGCGCAGACAGTGTCACGGTATGGCCCTTTGTCAATGGCAATCCTAGCGGAAAGCCCCCCTATGAATTTGGCTACTCCTTTGAAGGCATCGTCACCGAGGTGGCTGCCCACCCCAGCGAGCCGATTATTGCCGCAGGCTACAATAACGGCACGGTATTGATGGGGCGCTACTTAAAAGGTGAGGCGATTATTGCTCGCGCGGCTTCCAACGATGCGGTAAGCGCACTGGCGTGGTCTGGGGATGGCCGTCAGCTATTTGTTGGCACGCAGAAAGGCCAGTTGTGCCGAGTGGCACTTAAGAACCCTAACTTTTGAGGGCTAAACGTGTTTGACGATCTAATGCCTAAACATTCCACGGCGGGCGAAGCGGGGCAGGGGAGTTCTCCTGCGCGTATTAAAGCTTGGGCAATACAACACTGGCAGCTGCCCCAAGATACTGCACTTTTAGTGAGCGAGCTACGCTGCGGTGAGGCGGGCTGTGCTGATGTGGAAACCGTTATCGCGGTGTTATCGGGGGCGGCTAAGGGCAAAAAAGTGAAACTTAATAAAGCGCTAAGTGAGGTTTGCGAAGCGGATATCCAAGCGATTGCGCAGGGCAAGTGTTAAGCGCAAGCAGCCCTATTACCCTAAATTAGTCATTTGAATCTACTGCGGCAGCCTAAAGCATAGAGAACAATGACTTTTTTAGGGCTTGGATTCAAGGGCTTGTGTCAAGCGATAAGTTACGCTTTTACAACATGGGTACCGGCGACAAGATCGTGTAAACATCGCTTAGACTTTGAAAATACAAACAGTATATTAACTAAGCTCAGTAAGGGGCCGACAACAGGAAACAAAGCAATAAAGAAATAGAAGCCATAGCGTTTAAGTAGGTGATTCAGCTCGGCTTTTTTTCCGTCTACGCTAACAATTTTAATATTTAAGAGCTTCTTCCCAAGGGTTTGGCCGTTGGCGAGCAGGAAGCGACCATTAATAAGCATGTAGAAAATCAAATTCGCTATTCCAATCATAAAATTGTAAATAATACCGGGTTCGGTTCCGGTTTGAAGCACATCAAAGCCACCAGTAAAGTACATGAGAGTTATTGATATCGGTATCATAATGATGGCATCGACAAGTGCTGCCCCCAAACGGCTCCAGCGGCTTGCCAGCTCAGCATGCTCTTCTTCTTTGCTTATTAGTTCGGATTCGGGGGTTGAATAGACATTGTTTTCCATAAACGACCTCTGATACTTTTTAAATGAAGCGAACGCGGTTCTTGTTTTTTACTTGCCTTGGGCGGCTACTATTGAACCCAATCGACAGGTTTAAAGGCATATTAACCCGGAGACACGCCGGACGAAAGTAACCGTTCATTCTAACGAGCCTTCCCAAAGAAAAAATTAAAGACACCCACATATTTGACAAGTGTCGCTACAAAAAATATACTCCTCCTATGGCTACCAAGAGAGAGGCACAGATCTGCCTCGAAGCAACACCTTATTATCACTGCTACGTCCGTTGTGTGCGGCGGGCCTATCTGTGTGGAAAGGATTACGCAACTGGAGAAAATTACGATCACCGTAAGCAGTGGATTACCTCACGTCTAAAATTCCTTTCGTATGTATACGCCATTGATATTTGCGCCTATGCGGTGATGAGTAATCATTACCATGTGGTTTTGCATGTGGATAAAGAGCGGGCTGTAGGTTGGTCACAGAGAGAGGTGGCTGAGCGCTGG
>JAHQVY010000195.1 GCA_019634095.1 Cellvibrionaceae bacterium | reverse complement strand
CACCCTCAACAACGGCAATGATTTTCTGACACAAAGCGACATTGCTCAACTAATGAGCGAAGTCTATGGCGAGCCGATCGCCTAGGACGGCAGTAAAGAGTCATTTTTAACAGAGTATGGCCCTGAACTCGGGCCAGTCGCGGACTTTTTTTGGCTATTCTTTGAGTTCGAAGCATCCAGTGAAGTCGGTTGGTCGCTGAACGATTTCGCAGAACGTATATTGGGCGGAAAACCGACGACATTGCGCGAATGGCTTATAGAACATAAGACTGAAGTTCTTGGATAATCCTAAATTAATCAGTTGGATCTACTGCGGATGCCCAATGAACTGAAATTAAAGTGTTTTTTCAATTTTGTGGCTGCACCCAAAGAGTGACTATGAATGTGCCACAAAAGTTAAAAAATTCACTCTAATTTCAGCCCCTTGAACGCCCTCGCTACGATCCAACTGATTAATTTAGGATAAAAGTAATTGGCGGCGAGAACCACGTACCGTCTTTGAAAAATGGGCGGCATTTGAAACTGTCAACTCGCCACCAAGTTCCTTCTGGTGGCGCCCCGAGATGTGCAATTGCAAGTCAGCTATTACCAGCTAGAAAAACTTTCTTTGCAACCGGGTGCTTATGCGCCTCGAGGTCTCAGGCAACCTCAGCTTTTGCCAGCTCAATCGGCAGGCTTTCATCGGCACTCCACTCGTACCAGCTCCCCAAATAATTGCGCAATTTAGTAAAACCGGCCATTTTAAGTGCCGCCAGCGTGTTCGAGGCACGGGAGCCTTTAAAGCAGTAAATAATAATATCGTCGTCTTTTGTAATGCCCTGCTCCGCCAGTATGCTGGTAATTTCTTCAGCCGATTTGAAAGTGGGTGTGTCGCTGCTATCCATTAATGAGTACCACTCAACCCACTTTGCGCCGGGTATGCGGCCACGCCGTGGTGAAAAATCTTTACCATCGGCATCGTAGGGCGAGGAGCCTTCACAATACCATTCACGCGCATCGCGATTGTCTAGTAGCACTACGTTGGGGTCGTCAATGGCAGCGAGCACCTCGTCTTTCATAGCGATGATATCGGTGTTTACTGCAACTTTAAAACTGCTTGGCGTTACCGTTACCGCCTCGCTATCCACCGGGAACGCCAACGACTTCCAGTGGCTAAATCCTTTATCCAAAATTGCCGCATTAGTGTGGCCTAAATAATTTAAAATCCACCAACCGCGGCAAGAACCGCCAAAGCGCGTTGTCAACCCATCTTCGTAAAGCACCGCTTTCTGTCCTGGCTTTAAACCCACCGCCGAAAGCATTTCTTCGAACTTTGCGTAAGTACTCTCCAGTTGATCGGTCGCCGTGGTGGTTAAATGGTAAAAGAAGTCCGGCACGCTCACTGCACCGCTAATATGCTCTTTCTCGTAGTCCGCAGCGTCGCGCACATCGATAACCAATACATCGTCACCTTTTTCCAATAATTCTTTAACAGATTCAGCACTCAACAAAATATCTTGATTCATTTTAAATACCTTAATTCATTTGGATAAAGCAGCTAAACAATATAAAATTGTATAGCCATAATATTTTTCCCCCAAAACAATCTTCTATTTAACGGCAGCAAGAGACATACCATGCACCGTTAATGGTCTAACATCTCCTTATAAATCAATAGTTAATCCAAATTTTTAGCCTGCTATCTGCAATTAAAGTTGTCGTACAACACTGACAGACAATGTTCCACGACAACTTTAACTACCAGTAGCAGGAAACGGGCTTGTACAAGCCTCTCTTTAATAACACAAAATAAGGTATTAAACAGCGAGTGCTAATTCGAGCGTAGAAATAATCTCGCCAGCAAGTAATTGCTTCATAGTTAACTTGTTAGGCATATCGCTTACCAGCCGCCACTCACCTTGAGATCTCGGTACACCCTGCCACATAAGTGAACACGATTGTACTTTCAGGCGAATCACCGGCGCCCTGTGTTGGTAGCTTAGCTCTTCCCCATCACAAATTCTCGAGGCAATAACTTTAGCTTGTTCGGCAATAGGCGCAATAAAACGGCAGGGCGCTCCAGCCAGGCTCACACAATCCCCCAGCGCATAAATATCGTCTGCGCTGGTTTGCAAGCTTACCGGGTTTACTACAATGCCCTTGTCGTATTCCAATCCGGCGACTAGGGCCAATCTTTTATCACCTGCCAGGCCCGTGGCCGCCACAATATGATTGCTTATCAAGTGTTTATCATGGCTTAAATTAAGGCGGTAAGCCCCTTGGTTTGAATCGCCACTGGGGTGCTCATCATGGGGCAGCAACTCCACCGACTCAACCACAGTATTGGACACACAGTGCACCCCTTCCCGGGATAGCAATTCTGCAAAACGTTGACCCGCCACAGGCGGTAAAAGCTTCGCTAAAGGGGTATCGCCGCGAAATATTAAATACACCTCATGACCCGCTGTGCGAAGGTTTTCCGCAAGTTCACAGCCGATCATTCCGGCACCGATAATCGCGATCCGCGCCGGCTGTTTAGCGAGCCGGTGCTGCAAGCCACTCCAGGCACTTAAATGATTAATTCGCCAGCACCATTGGGGGGGTATATTTTCCGGCACTTGGCTTTGCGCCCCTTGAGCGAGCACTAATTTGCAATAGGGAAAACTGCCACGGGTGCTGCGTACAATTTTTACGGCGCTAGAAATACCGCTAACAATGGTGTTTGCCACAAGGCTCACTTTCAGACGCCGCGCCGCTTCCGAACCGTTTTCCCGAATCAGTGCTCGTTGGTCTAGGCCCCGAGCGATAGCCACCGACAATTCCGGCTTGTGATACACATCGCCGTTACAGGCGGTAATTAAGGTGATTTCAACCGCTGCATCCCGGCGTCGAATCGCTTCAACAATCGACCAGCCTGCAATACCAGCGCCGATTACAAGCACGCCAGCGGCACTCCCCGGGCGATACGGATTACGTTTTCCGCTTTGGGCCTCCGTGTTAACGGTCGGCCGCTCAAATAACTCAAAATCGGCTTTGGTGACACCGCATAACGGACACTGCCAATCCTCTGGAATATCCGCGAAACGCGTACCTGGGGCTAAACCACTATCGGTGTCACCGTGCTGCTCATCGTAAATTAACCCGCAGGCGCGGCAAATATAGCGCTGCCAGGGAGTCGCAGTATCGACTCGACTCATGCGGGCATGTTCTCGCTCATCAACTTCGAAATTTCCCAGCGCAAATGCTTAATAGCGGGCGTAACAATCGCAACGAAGTGGGCCTCGCGAACCCGCCGCTGGGGGTCGGAATCCATTAAATAACCCCTCGCCCCCTGATGCAGCAAAGCCGACTCGCTAGCTTTCAAAGCCAGCTCAGAAGTTTGTGCACGGGCATCTAACACGTTAATAACATGATGTTTGTCACCGCAGTAGGGGTCGCGAGCCAACAGCATCACTCGCTCGCGCAACTCCGCGAGCTCGTCTTCCAACTGGCTGGGGCGGTTATGTAAATACTGGTTTACATGGCCCAAGCTATTTTCCACCTCCCAGCAACTCGCTATCGCCCCTTCGATAACGCCAAAGCCCCAACCCATTTGCAACAACACAAACGCGGGGCGAATGCGTTTTATAAATGGCTGAGCCGGATCGGCAATAATATTGGTTTCATCCACCTCGTAGTTGTCTAGAGTGACACCCCAAGTGCTGGTGCCCTCCATTCCAGAAAATTTAGGGCACTTGTTAAGCTTCACTCTGTCACGAATATCAATGAGAAAGAAAATTTCATGTGAAGCCTTGGATTTATCATCTTTTACCGCGGCCACCGCGGCAAAATATTGACCGCTTGCAATATTACTTACCCAGGGCAAAGTACCACTAACCCGGTAACCCCGCGGGCTTTTAGTAGCATGCAAGGCCATGGCTTCGATACCGGTAAGCGACTTCATTGGGTTGGATAAACCGGTACCGCCCAAGGTTTTTGCAAAGGCCTGCGAATCGAGCCTTGAGAGCAAATGCGAATTTTCAGATTGTTCCATATACAGGCCGCAAACATCCTGGCACCACGTAATAAAGCCCGTTGAACCGCAGTATCTACTCACCGTTTGCATGGCACTTAGGGCCAAATCAAAACGCTGGCCGTAGCGGTCCAAATGCGCCGAAAAGGCCCCGGCTCCGCCGAGCGCTCGCATTGTATCTACCGGGTAAAAACCCTGTTGATCAATGCGCCCCGCCAACGGCGCCAGTTCATTCTTAGCAATATCGCGCAGCTTTTCCAATACTGCGTCCGGATTAACGAGTGAGGAGCCGTTTAACGTTGTCACTGCTTGCATACTATTCACCTCTTTGTTTATGGAACACTGATCCGCTTTACATATCGATATATACTCCCTGCTACCGGGCCTTGCTTTTTTTACATAAAGCACTTATTCACTAGAGTCTGTGGTACGTGAAATACTGAAGGGGATAGGATTGCGCAACGAATTGGCCATTGGCGAAAAATAATTAGCGCGCTCGACAATCTCTTCTAGAACCTCATCTGGTGCATCGCCCTCTACCAATACCTTTACACGAATTTCTTGAAAACCCATCTGATGCGGCTCCCGCTCGGCGCCACCCGCTCCCCACGCGGCGGTATTGCCAATATCTGCTTCCAAAAAAATTTCCAGTTTGCTTAACTTAACTTGCTTCCAAGTAGCCACGGCAGTGACACCCACCGCAATACAGCCTCCCAAACCGGACAAGATAACCTCCCCCGGCGCAGGTGCTGTGTCTTCACCGAATAAGTGCAGCGGTTCATCCACCACCACCTGGTGTTGTTTAACATGACTAATTGTGCGGTACTGCCCCTCGGTCACTGTGTGCACTTTATTAGTTCCCTTCGCGTCCGGGTTACTTCGCCCTTTTTCGGCAAACTTGCCAAGGCCTTCAGTATCGATGGGTCGCAGGTAGGTAGAAATGGTTTCAGCACTGGACGCAGTCATTGGTTCTCTCCGCTTTGTTTTTGTGAGACATTTTACAATTTCTTATTTAGTGTGTGATTTTTTTTCGCCCGAGGGCATTTATTGGGCTAATAATAACCCAAGGGGAAGCAGCGCAAAGATCATGCCAGCAGGTAATTATGTTAACGCGCGGAAAAAAACAACAATTTTACGCGTTAAAAGACCGAGAAAATACGGTGGCAAATACAAAAACGCAATTTGACGAAACTGGATTGTCCGCAATTGTCAGCCTTTGTCAGCCACAACAGCTAACGCCAACGCTGTGAACAATCCATGTGTTTGATAAAGTGAAAAATCACTTGAGAATGGCCCGCACAAAGCTGATGTGCCCGGAGATTTCGCCGCCATTAAAGCCGCTTTGCTCAGCAATCGAAGTGGAATTGCTGCCCTTACCTAAGCGATCGTCGGGCGCCGCGCAATCGCTCTTACCCACAACTCAACCCAGAGATTAATCGATAATCGCGAGCTTTTTCAGTCGATATCGAAACTGCCTCACACTCATACCGAGTATCGCGGCGGCGCGGGTTTTATTGCCTTTGGCCTGCTTAAGGGCTTGGCGAATACTGTCTGCTTCATCACCATCAACCCAGTTATAGCAGCGGCGAGTGGCGTCATAATTGTCGTAAGGGCCGCCGCCCGTCGGAGAATTAGCCTGGGCCTCAGGAACAAAAGTTTGTGGCGCGACATTTCCAGCGGCGGTATCAGCCAGCGAATCCGCTGCAGCTCCAGGCAAAGGGCTCTGCGAGCACAGGGTATTAACTTGAGATTCGCGAGCCAAAATGGTGTTAATCAAACTCGCGGGGATTTTGCCATGCTTGCTCAACAACACCGCGCGCTTTACCACATTTTCCAGCTGCCGAATATTGCCCGGCCACTGGTAGCTCGCCAACCGCTCCAGCACCCCAGTTTCAAAAACCGCATGTCGCTTATATTCTCGCTCCGCCGCACTCAGAAAATGACGCGCGAGTATGGGGGTGTCGCCACTGCGATAACGCAGTGGCGGTAAATGCAGTGGAAATACATTTAAGCGATAAAATAAGTCGAGGCGAAACAGGCCATCATTCACCGCCTGCATCAAATTTTTATGGGTCGCTACCACAACCCGGACATCCACCGATATTTCTTTTACGCCGCCTACCCGCTGTATGCATTGGGTTTCTAGAATACGCAGCAGCTTAGTTTGTAAAGTCGCGTCTAAGTCACCGATTTCATCGAGAAACAAGGTGCCCTGGTTGGCCAGCTCAAATTTGCCCGCTTTTTTGGCAACAGCTCCAGTAAAAGCGCCCCGCTCGTGCCCGAACAGTTCCGACTCCAACAACTGCTCGGGTATCGCCGCGCAGTTAATCGCTACAAAAGGTTGATCGCTGCGCTCGCTCAGCTCATGAATCAGGCGCGCAAATGACTCTTTACCTGTGCCAGACTCGCCACTGAGCAATACCGTGGCATTGGTATTAGCCACTTGCTCCACCTGTTCAATAGCGGTTTTAACCGCTGGGCTGGTACCTAAAATCTCCTTTCTAAACGCTTGTTGTTTAGCGGGGTTCTGTTCAGCACATAGAAATTGATGGTGACTTTCAAGCAGGTTATTTATTTTAAGTATTTGGCTAATAAACGTTGCGAAGGTACGCAAGATTAATAAATCTTCATCGAAGGCGCGCATGCGCCCTCGAATACGGTGGCAAGCTAAGACACCAATCACGCGGGCGCCATCCATAATAGGCAAGGCAATGTAAGACACGGTTTCCTGGGGTAGCGTTGCGCGCTTCACCGCGCGAAACAGTAGACCGGGCTCTTGATCGATATTCTCGATGACCACCACGTGGCCGCATTGCATCACCTTACCGGTAATACCTTCGCCAAATAAATAGATACCGCGGCGCCTCTCCTCTTCGGTAAGGCCATAGCTGTAGCGAATGCATAGTTTTCCATCTTCGGGTAACAACACCCTACCGCGATTTAAACCCAACATTTGCGACATCATTCGCAAGATACTGCTAATGGCGTACTCGGGAGACTCTGAACTAACAAATAACTTAGCGGCTTCATAAATAACCAGTAAATCTGAATCGCGGTTGTAAAGTTTTACATTAAAAGTGTTAGCAAGGTAGTCGCGATGCGCAGCGTGGTTTGCCTCTGCAGAGGCAAACGGCTCGATAGCCTTTTCTCGTTGTTTCTCACGAGGCATTTCCCCGGTCTGCAAATCCAGCATAATATTCGCACCTATTTATTTTCTGTTTGTGAGACCTCTAGCTACTCTACAAAAACGACTCTACAAAATGTTTATTACCCCAGCAAAGGTCTTAGACACAATAAACCAATTGCTCTGTCTTGGCTTATCATACGATGGTCTACAATGTTAAACAGGTCTTGGAAAATGACGCGAAAAATGTGCCAAAGCCAAAAACTACAAACAACTATACCCAAGGTGCAACGATATCCATCGCTTTTTAGCTTTAGGTCTTAGAAGCGCGTCAATTTTTGTTCTTGGCAGATATTCATGGGAAGGTGATACTCACAGCGTTGTGAGGCATTAGTGAAACGAAGAATAGCCTTTCGATTCAAGACGGAACAATACCGCCCCGCGCAATAAAGGGGCATGTTAATAAGGCATAACACTCAAACGCTTAGGGTATACAATAACAGCCCCAAAAGCGGGCAAAACGGCGAAGGCCAAGGCATTTATTTACAGCCGTTATTCGATATGCCAGTTAAACCGTTTAACGAGTTCATTGCACAGTAAATCTAACAAATAGCCGATTACACCAATAACAATTACAACCGCGCCTAGAGTATCGTAAGACAAGGTGTCCCTGGCATCATTTATAGCGTAGCCCAAACCACTGCTAACACCCAAATATTCCGCCGGCACCAAAACCACCCAGGCAACGCCAACGGCGAGACGTATACCTACCAACACATCGGTCATTATCGCGGGCATAACAATTCGCTGCAGCATCTGCCACGCAGAAGCGCCCAAATTGCGTGCAACCTTGAACCAATTCGGATCGATGCGCCGCACACCGTGGGCGGTTGAAAAAATAATCGGCCAGACTGTGGCCATAAAAATGAGAAAAACAATGGCACTGTTCCATGTTTCGAAGGCTAACACCGCTATCGGCATCCAGGCGAGGGGGCTGATCATTCGCAAAAACTGAAACGGCACGTTGGCCACTGCGAGGGCTATTTTGACATAGCCTACCAATACGCCTAAGGGCACGCCGATCACAATGCCCCAAAATAAACCCGCAATAATTCTGCCCAAGCTAGCCCAAATAGGCGGCCAAAGCTCGCCACTTGCGATCATGCCCAGGAGGGCACTAAAGGTGGCTGCGGGGGCAAAATCTGAAAAAGCGCTAAGATCCGGGTCTTGCGCAATCAGGTAACCACCTAACCACCAAAACCCAAGCAACAGAGCAATGCCAATAACAGGATATTTAATATGTGTTACCACACTCATTGCATACCCGGTATTGACAGGCAGCTGGGTTTTGAGAGACGCCGATTTCTGGGTAACAGAGTCAGCCATATTTACAGACTAACTACCTCTTCCCGATCAAAGGGATTTTTAGCGTCGTACCCCGGCACGTTCTGCCAACCATTGTGCAAGGTCATGGCCTGTTTCACAAGCTCATAATTCACTAAATCTTTGACAACAAAGTCCGGATCAAGTTGCTCCAAAAACGTTTTAGAACCGCCAACAACCGTATTTTTAAGCTCGTTAACAATTAATTTAGTCGCTGACGGAAAAGGCCAGGGTTGAAAATCAATTCGGCCACTACCCCACTCGGGGTTTTGAATGGCGTGAGGTGTTTTGTAATCCGCGGCTCCGTAATAGGTCATGGCGCGCTCTACCACTTTGGCTTTCATCGGCAAATACGCTTTGCCTTCTTTGGCCATCATTTTCGCCACTTCAGTTTTATTTTCTTGCGCATAGGCCTGCGCCTTCACGATAGCGTTCATCACTTTTTGCGACCATTGCGGTTTGGCGGCAACCTGCTTTTCGTTCATACAAATAACGCAGCAAGGATGATTGCGCCATATATCACCGGTAAAGCGCAACATTTTTCCGCCAGCTAGCAATTCGCCAGCCGCGTTAAACGGCTCGGCAACAATAAACGCATCGATTTTTCTTGCCGCTAAGGCCGGTGGCATATCCGGTGGCGGCATCACCTGTAAATTCACTTCATTGGGCGCGAGTTCTTCCGATTGTGGTTTTATTACCGGTTTCAGACCGGCGTGACGCAGGCCCATTTGCAACACGATATTGTGCATAGAATACCAATACGGTACCGCTATTTGCGTGCCCCCCAAACTCTTGAAATCGCTAATACCGGTATGCTTACCCACCACCAAACCAGAACCGTTCAAATGGGCCCAGGATACAATTTTAACTGGAAAGCCATTGTTATAGCGCATCCATATAGGAATCGGTTTTAAAAAATGAACCAGGTTAAACTTACCCGCAGCAAAACCTTCGACGAGGGGCGACCAACCGCGAATTAACGTGGGCTTCTCCGCTTTCAAACCCTCCGCCTCAAAAAAACCCATACCGTGCGCCACTAGCAACGCCGTTGCATCGGTAATGGGCAAGTACCCAATTCGCACAACTTCATCCATTGGTGGTTGAATGCTAGCCCAGGATGCAGCGCTCGCCCCCACGCCTAAACCAAAAGCCGCGGCGAGCCCGCCTTTCGCAAGAATATCTAGGCTAAAATCGCGGCGACTCATTTCGTATTTTTGCAGATATTCCAATTCATCTTTGTCCACTTAAACTACCTCGCTAGTTTATTTCTCTACTCTATAAATAAAAGCATGACCTTGTATTGGTTAAACTGTACTCAATCGAACAAATCGCCATTAGCTGCAAAGCCTGCAGCTACCGGACCCGAGGGGGCAGCGGTGGTAACGAAATTCTGTCGCCTTGCTCGGAAATCGCTCCGTGGCTGCTAAGCCTGAAAAGCTTGCAAGGCAAAATATCTTGCGCAATTACCGGGTACTTCATTAGAGCTGCGCATAAAACAGTTGGATTATGCACTGACTTGCCCGCAACCCTGGTTTTCTGTATCCGCAAATCGCTGCATTAATTCGGCGCGCTGCGCCAAAAATGAGGCGGCGGATTGCTGTCGAGGCCATGCCAAATCCAGGGATATTTGTGCGACAATTTCCCCTCGATTTTGCGACATAATAAATACGCGATCAGCCATCGCCACCGCTTCATCTATATCGTGGGTAACGGTAACCAAAGTAATACCTCGCTGCTTACAAATTGCCGGCACTTCCGCTTGCAAAGCAGAACGGGTGAAGGTATCTAAGGCGGAAAATGGCTCATCTAACAATAGTACCTCCGGCTCGGTGGCCAGCGAGCGCGCCAGGGCGACACGCTGTTGCTGGCCACCGGAGAGCCGCTGTACATTCTGCTGCTTTTTGTCTTGTAAACCTAACATAGACAATAGAGGGTCGATGCGATCATCTATTTGCTTTTTATCAAGGCCTGCGAAATTTAAACCCAAGGCGGCATTTTCCTTAACCGTCATCCAGGGGTAGAGCGAGGCCTTTTGAAACATTAGGTTCCACTTTGCAGAAGGCTTAATCACCTGCTTGCCATCAATCCGTGTACAGCCTTGGGTCGGCTTGATCAAGCCTGCGATAATTTGCAACAAAGTTGATTTTCCACAGCCGCTGCGTCCAATAAGCGCAACCAACTCACCCGCCTCGATAAATTCATCGATATGCCGCAGAGTCAATGCTGAGCTCTTGGAAAAACCGTGGCTAATGTGGTCGAGTGAAATTGATGCACCCATAGTTAAACCGCGCGTTTCCAAAATTGGGGTTCGCTGCTCTTCACAACGCAAAAAACAAGCAATAAGCTTTTAATGAATTCAGTCGAAACCAACTTACGAATAAACCCTTAATTGCAAAAATTTATCATAACCAGTCGCGGTGACCATATAAAGTAAAGCGCGAAGAATTAGAATGGCAGGGCATACAGCATTTAACATGCCAGATAGGTAATTTATAAGGCTATCAATGAGTTATAACACAGTTATACCAAAAAAAGCATGGGTATTGTCAACCAATGTTTAACATTGCTCACAGAGAATTGCTCATCACTGACAAAAAACCGATCGACTTTATTGGCTCAGATAGCCTGTTTGCGATCAACGCGAAGAAACACTTAGGACATACTTCGCTTAAATACGAAATTGAATGGATTGCGCGCACCCGAACTTGCAGTGCATCAATTTTCGGCCCAGAACCGCCTCGCTGTTTCTATAGGAGAAATCGCAGTATTTCTAGCGCTGTACTCAATTTTATTCAGCTTCACTAACGCTAAGAGTCACTGATATTGCGCCGTAAAGAATCTCCATGCAACGCGGTAAATAGCCCTTTAAACCAAAATTAGTCAGTTGGATCGTAGCGAGGGCGTTCAAGGGGCTGAAATGAGAGTGAATTTTTTAACTTTTGCGGCAAATTCGTAGTCACTCTACGGGTTATCTACAGGGATGTAGTGTATTTCCGAAAGTTTGCTGGGAGCAAACTCGGTGCAGCAGCAAAATTGAAAAAACGCTGTAATTTCAGTTCATTGGGCGTCCGCAGTAGATCCAACTGATTAATTTAGGTTAAAAGCTTCTGAAGCCAAAAAACTGTAGGCAACATTAGAGTTTGCCCATCAAATTTCCATGAATCAGTGTCTAGTGATTATGAATACTTAACATATACAATACCTGGATTCAAAACCCCATTAAAATACATCAAACACCGCAGACGTTATTTAGCAATAGACCAATCAAGCAAATTCATTTCTGAAAACGGTATTGTGCCATAGAATTTAAATTCTATGTCAATACAGTTAAACCAATTTTATTAAATAGCTAGAGGGAATTGTTACCAAAGAAGACTTGCTTAACACGGCTGGCTGAGTTGCTCAGCCAGTTTTTAAGCAATCTTATACTGGGACAGGGCCCCCAGAGCAAGATGGCTGCCGCTTCGCCGTGGTTATTGACGTGCTAAACCAAGCTTAATACCAGTTTCTGCGAAACACACGGGCTAACAAGAGTAGCAACAGTAGTACGAAGTGTTGTGCGTCACTAGCGCCCGCCCCGGATGATGAACTCGCTTCCTCGTCAACGACTTCTTGTATTGGATCGGGGTCGGCTGCAGGCGCCGGTTG
>JAHQVY010000027.1 GCA_019634095.1 Cellvibrionaceae bacterium | reverse complement strand
GGCCTAGGACACCGCCCTTTCACGGCGGTAACAGGGGTTCGAATCCCCTTGGGGACGCCATTTGCGGGAATAGCTCAGTTGGTAGAGCACAACCTTGCCAAGGTTGGGGTCGCGAGTTCGAATCTCGTTTCCCGCTCCAAATTTGTTTCTCAATACCAACATGCCGTCTGCTCGTTAGTGCTTAGCTCAACGATCTTTGACCGAAATATACTTCCCTCTCCGTGACATACAACGGCTTGTAAGCGCCTTAACGGCTCGCCGCGACAGTTTCAGATATGCCCCTCCAGGTATTCCTCGCTAAGCCATCGATAGACTGTCGGCGATTAAAATTTAGGTCTCATTCACAGGCCCCTTAAAGCCCTTAGCAGCATTGACAATGCGCCAGCTTAAAGAGCCATCGCTATTTCGTTCCCGCCGTCAGTGTTGTTGGCGTGCCTGGGAAAGAGTCAGAATTGGCGTAGGCCTAACACCTAAATTCCAACCTAAGTTAATCAAAGGGTTCATGTGACGAGACAAAAGCGGAGTTAAGCACTGGCGAGCGCCCGTTTTAGGGGCGCGCTTCGATAAGCTCTAAGTTGAATTGACGATCCGTTTTAAGTTTGCCTTCACTGGCTGTTTCCGCATTCTTGATACCGAAGAGTATTGTGTACAGTATGGGGAGGACTATTAAAGTCAGCAGCGTTGCGCAGATCAGCCCAAAGGCTAAAGCCACCGCCATGGAGGCGAAGAATACGTCCTCGATAAGCGGAAGAACCCCCAGCGCAGTAGTGAGAGCGCCCATCATTATTGGCCGCACGCGACTCGCTGCAGAGGCAATCACGGCGTCGAGGCGTGGAGTGCCGTCGCGGATTTCGGCATCCATTTGTTCTACCATTACGAGTGCGTTTTTAATGAGCAGGCCGGAAAGCGAAAGCATGCCGAGAATACCCATAAACTCCATGGCTGTGCCGGTGACCAAAAACCCCAGTACCACACCAATAATGGCCAGCGGAACAATAAGCCAAATCACCGCCGCCTGGCGCAGCGCATTAAACATAAGGATAACAACGAGCACCATGGCTAAAAGACCCAAGGGTAAGGTGAGGGCCAGTTCGCCGTTGGCGTCTTTGCTGTCCCCGTATTCGCCTTGCCATTCCAAGCGGTAACCTGCGGGCAGGGCAATAGCTTCTATTTTGGCTTGCACCTGTTGTAATACTTCACTGGCGAGAAAGCCGCGTGCGGGATCGGCCTGCACTTTCAAGGTCCACTGCCTATCTTCGCGCAGCATCAAGCCGTTGTCCCAGGTGAGCTCGACACTCGAGTAGGCCTCCGACAGTGGCACTGTTCTCCCGTTAATTGCGCTGGAGACTTGAGCATTGGACAGGGCGGCAATGTCACGGCGCTCGCGCTCGGGAGAGCGCGAAATAATGCGCAGTAAGTCAGTACCTTCACGCAAAAAACCAATGGTTTTGCCGCTTAGGTTTTGATTGATGCTGTGCACAAAATCTTCTCTGCCAACGCCTAGACGGCTGCCCCGAGAGGGGTCGTACACCGGTTGGTACATCGGTACCATTTGTCGCCAGTCACTTTTTACTGCCACTGCGCTGGGTGTGCTGCGCAAAATATTTTCCGCCTCAGCGGCGATTCGTCGCAAGGTTGCTGGGTCGGGGCCGGAAAAGCTAGCCTCAATTTTTGAGCCTTGCCCCGGCCCTAAGCGGAAGCGCCAGACACGGGCCTGTGCGGCGGGAAAGTTTTGGTCAATATGTTGTTGAATTCTATCCACCAGCAGACTAATTTTACTGAAATCGTCGATTTTTAGAATAATTTGCCCAAAGGCGGCATTGGGCAGCTCTGGCGCATAGATAAGCATATAACGCAGCGCGGGTTGGCCTACTACAGAGTGCACGCTGGCGACATTTTCCAGATCCATAACGCTTTGTTCGATGCGTTTGATATCGCGGGTGGTTGCACTGATATCGCTGCCTTCGGGTAGCCAGTAATCGATCGCTATTTGCGGCGTGGTTGAAGTGGGAAAGAAACCCACCTTAACAAATTGGAAGCCCCATAAAGCCGCGAGAAACAAGACTGCTGTAACGGTCATCGCTAACCATCTTACTTGAATCGCATGGCGCAAAAATCGCTTGTAAAGTGCCATTGCTCGGCTTTCGCCGGCACTTTTGCTTTCCCCTGTCATTATTGAATCGGCTAGCATTGGAGCCAGGCTGATGGCGAATAGCCAGCTAAAGCACAGCGATATAAAAATTACCCAAAACAGGTGTCGGCAGTATTCCGCCACATTGCCCGGCGCGAGTCCAATGGGCGCAAAGGCAATAATCCCCACCAGTGTGCCCCCTAGCAAGGGCCACTTAGTTTGTCTGACAATACTACTTGCTGCTGTTATCAGTGACTGCCCGCGCCTTTTGCCCTCCAGTATTCCATCCACCACGACAATGGCATTATCCACTAGCATACCGAGGGCAATAATTAATGCTCCCAGAGAAATGCGATGTAGAGGAATGCTCACGGCATACATGGTGGCTAGCGTGGCGGCGATGGTAATTATTAACACCGATCCAATAACGATGGCAGCGCGCAAACCCATAAAGATCCACAGTGTTGCCAGAACAATAACCAGTGCCAGTAATACGTTGAAGGCAAAGTCGGTAACAGATTTATCGACCACATCTCCCTGATGGTAAAACTCGTTGATTTCCAGGCCAACGGGTTGGTTCGGCAGGGTTTCGGCAAGTACTTTGCGCACGCCGCGACCCACTTCGGCAACATTGGCCCCGGTAACGGCGGAAATACCAAAGGCGATAGCGGGTTTGCCATTGAACCGCGCATGCATTTTGGCGGGGGCGATGTCTTCGCGGGCGATATTGGCAATATCTGCTAACTTAATAACATCTTCGCCATTATTAAAACTAATCGCCAAGTTGCGTATTTCTGCCAAGCTGTCGATTTCACCCGTGGGCTGCACTCTTATGCGTTGGTCACCCAGCTTGAGGTCTCCGGAGGCGACAATGGTGTTTTGCTGAGATAAGGCTTCGATAACGCTGTTCATGCTTAATCCCAGGGCGGCGACGCGCCCTCGAGAGATTTCTACGGCAATTACCTCTTCTTGATTACCGATAATTTCTACTTTGGCAACGTTGGGCACGGCCAGTAAGCCTTTGCGCAGTTCTTGGGTATAATCGTAAATTTCCTTAAGGGTGAAGCCGTCGCCTGTAGCCATATAGTAAAGGCCGAATACGTCGCCCCAGTCGTCGTGGACCACGGAGGCGGTGGCACCGGGAGGAAGCCTGCTTTGGGTGTCGGCGATCCGGTCGCGCAGCCGAGTCCATATCAAGTTCAATTGTTCGCGGTTGCTTGAAAACGAGTTTTTAATATCGACGCTGATAATAGACATTCCCGGATAGGAGGTGGAGCGTACTTCGTCGACTTCTTGCATCGCTTGCAATTCGGTCTCAATTTCATCAGATATTTCTTCCGCTACTTGCTGTACCGTGGCCCCAGGATATTGAGTAATAATTTGCGCCGTGCGAATTATAAATTCAGGGTCTTCAAAACGTGGCGAATTAAAATAGGCCACGGTGCCGAAAAACAGCGAGAGCACTATAAAAATCCAGCCAACCAGTTTGTTGTTTATAAAATAACTTACACTGTCCACGGTTTCTCTACCTCTACCTCTCGTAGCGACGGATGCTGGCACCTTCAATTAAGTAAGTGGCGCCTGCGGCAACGATGGTTTCGCCATCAGCGAGGCCAGAAGTCACCTTGGGGTTGCCTTCTGAACTGAGCGCGATTTCCACATAGCGACGAGTAACAGTGTTGTCTTGCTCTATTACCCAGATAAAGGTTTTGTCGGAATCCGCAACTACCGCCGCCAGGGGAATTTCAAAACCGCTGCTCGTTTGTGGCGTTTTCATAGTGTACCGGGCTTTGAGAGTGCCGGTCATACCGGGAAGAATGTTGAGGCCCTCCTGGTTCGGGAAAGAAAATCGCGCTTCGTAGGTCTGCGTTACCGGATCAGCCAGCGAAGCGTAGTCTCCTATTAGCGCGGGAATCTCAATAGATGGCGCGGCATCGAGATGAATATTAGAGGCCGTGATGGTGATTTGTTCAGAAAAAATCACCAGGCTTGCGGGAACTTGCACCACGGCATAATTCATGCCTGCCGTTTGCAGTGTGACAATGGGGGTGTTCGATCGGATAGTTTTGAAGCTCTCCACATGGAAATCGGCTACTACTGCATCGTAGGGTGCTCGCAATACGCTATCTTCAAGGTTCTTCTGAGCACTATTGAGCCTTGCTCTGCTGTTGTCGAAGGCGGCTTTGCGCTCGTCGATAGTGGCTTCAGCAATTGCATTTTGTCCGCCCAGGGTCTGAGCGCGCTCGAAATTGGCTTTTGCCAACTCGAAGTCTGCCTTGGCTCGCACTAAGGCATTGCGAAATTCTCTTTGATCTAACTTAGCCAAAACATCGCCTTTTTTCACTGCGGCGCCTTTGGTGAGCTCTAGCTTGGTAAGCATTCCGTCGACCTGAAAGCTCAGCTCCGATTGGTCTACTGCCTCGATGACCGCTGGCAAGCTGAATGACTTTTCATCGTTGTGCTCTGTTACTGTAAAGGTCTTTACGGGTCTTGGAATACTGGCGGTTTCGGCCGGGGTGTTAGATTCTGATTGGCAGGCAATTAATGTGCTGCACAGACACAGAATTAGGGATCTTGGTAGAGGTTGTTTGGTCATGGTTATTAGCTCAAAACTCAATTCGGGTGAAAATATACACGAAGTTAGTCAATGCTCAGTTATTGAAATGGCTTTTGGGGATACATGGTTATGAACATCGCTGACATATGCAAAAATAAAAATGGGGCGCTTTGATAGGGGCTCGAAAGAGTGATGATGGGCGGTAAACGGTGTCGCTATGAACTTCGCTTTCACTGACTGCAGAATAGCTGCGGTTTTAGCCGTTAAGGCTTTGCCGCTTTGACTTCAATACATCAGTTGCAGTGTGGGGGGCGTGTCTAAGGTGCTGAAATTAAAAAGAACGCTTCAATTTTTGGGGTGAATTTGCCCTCATCCTATGAATGCTGCTGCGAAAATGAAACAGCTCATTGATTTCTGTGTATTGGGCGTATGCAGCAGAGCCAAACGATTTTTTAGCTTGGATCGAGGGCGCAGTGCTCGCAGTAGTTTGCAATTGCGGTGGTTTTTCGGCATAAAAAAACAGCCCCCGAAGGGGCCTGAAGGAGGGAGGTGAATTCTGTGTTGAGCTAGGCCTTTTGTTGCTTTGTTGAAAGCCCGGCTTTGAGTAAATTCATGGTAACGAACAAATAGTCTGCCCGCGTATTTTCTGGCCGGCACATCTGAGTGAAGAAACCCCAGGTGATATTCATTATTGCAGCCGCTGTGAGCTTGGGGTCTAGTGTTGGGTCTACTTGGTTGAGCCTTTGCGCATTTTCCACCACTTGCACGAGTTCATGGAGGAAGGTGGTGTTAACTTTGTCTACGATCTTAGCGATGGGCTTGGAGCGGGTGGCCAATGCAAAGCTTTCAATTCTTAGGCCCAAACTGAAACCCTTTAGCTCTTCAGTGGATATTTGGTAGTAGAAATCCTCCAGCTCGGCAAAAAAATCGTCGGCGTGCTTCAGAGCATCCATTTTCGAAAGCACGCGTTTCAATTCGCGTTCAATAAGCGCCCCAATCAGCTCATCTTTAGAGGAAAAATAGTGGTACAAACCCGCGGAGCTTATGCCTGCAGCCTTGCTGATTTCGAGGGTGCTAGTGGCATGGAAGCCTCTTGCATCGAAGCAGGCTTGGGCAGAGTTTAAAATCTGCTCTCTGCGCTCCAATCTATTTTCTGGGTCGGCTTGCTGGCCGCGCCCCTGCGGTTTCTCTGGGTTCATTTTATTTACTGACTGATCGCTAACTTAAATATATAATGACTAAGTTATGCGCTAGTGTCAATTCGATAAGCTGCTTTATTCCCAGTATTTTTGAGCTGGAGGGGATTTGGGCATAGTTTGGAATGCAGTTGGTAATTGAGGCAAGGCTTGGCCGACCCAGGGTGGCAGCGTCACTATCATCAGTACGCGGTTTTAATTCGCGCTGTACTATTCAGTTCAATTCAGATCAATTCAGTTCAGTTCAATTCAATACTTTCTGAATGCTTTCGTGTTGGCGACTGCAAAAGGCCAGGGGTTTTTTGCTATTCTTGCAACTCACACACACCTTGGTTGTTTAAAAAGTAGTCTTTATGGAACCTGCCCTAGAAATTCAATGCTTACAGAAAACGTACAACAATGCCTTTGAAGCGCTCAAGAGTATCGACCTAGTGGTTGAGAACGGCGATTTCTTTGCTCTACTGGGCCCGAACGGCGCGGGTAAATCGACCACGATTGGTATTATTTGTTCCCTAATTACCAAGACTGCCGGCAAGGTCAATATCTATGGTTACGATATTGACCGGGAGTTTTCCAAGGCGAAACAGTTGATTGGTGTGGTGCCGCAAGAATTTAACTTCAATGTTTTTGAAAAAGTTAGCGATATCCTTGTCAATCAAGCGGGGTATTACGGTATGCGCCGCCACAGCGCTTTGCAGCACGCAGATTTTTACATGAAAAAGCTCGGTTTG
Source organism: Cellvibrionaceae bacterium (assembly GCA_019634095.1). Classification (GTDB taxonomy): domain Bacteria; phylum Pseudomonadota; class Gammaproteobacteria; order Pseudomonadales; family Cellvibrionaceae; genus JAHQVY01. Next base: position 1,499 of record JAHQVY010000027.1, on the reverse strand, counting down.
TGGGACAAGCGCCACGAGCAGGCGCGGTCGCTTTCCGGGGGTATGAAGCGGCGCTTAATGATTGCCAGGGCACTTATTCATCAACCGAAGTTGCTGATCTTAGACGAGCCTACTGCCGGCGTTGATATTGAACTGCGGCGATCCATGTGGTCGTTTTTGCAGGAGATTAATCAGCGTGGCACCACCATTATTCTCACTACTCACTACCTGGAGGAAGCCGAGCACTTGTGCAAAAATTTGGCGATTATCGATCGCGGAGAGATTGTTGAAAATACCAGTGTCAAAGCCTTGCTGCAAAAGCTTAACAAAGAAACCTTTATCTTCGATTTGAGTACGGTACTACAGCACGAAATGAGTGTTCCGGGTTACAAAATCACCCCTAGTAACGATGCCAGCTGTGAGGTGGAAGTGGAAAAAGGCCAGCCTTTAAATCCTGTTTTTGACTCACTATCTAAGAATCAGATCAATGTGCTCAGCATGCGCAATAAAGTGAATCGTTTAGAGGAATTGTTTGTGTCCCTAGTCACAAACAATAAGGTCGAAAGAGAGGGTCAATAAATGCCATTTGAGCATCAGCTAATTGCACTGGCGGCTCTGGTGCGCAAAGAGGTTCGCCGCTTTATGCGTATCTGGGTGCAAACTTTAATTCCCCCGGTGGTGACTACGGCCTTGTATTTTGTGATTTTTGGTCAGCTCATCGGTTCGCGCATTGGTGAGATGGGCGGCTTTGACTACATGTCGTTTGTGGTGCCGGGGTTAATTATGATGTCGGTAATTAATAATTCGTACTCTAATGTCGCCTCTTCATTTTACAATGCGAAATTTAATAAAAGTGTCGAGGAGTTATTAGTAAGTCCAACCCCTACTTATATCATTTTGTTGGGCTATGTTATCGGTGGCGTGTGTCGCGGCTTGGCAGTGGGGATTATCGTTACTGTGGTGTCGCTAGTATTTACCAGCCTCGAAATTTACAGTTTAACGGCGATTTTTTTTGTTATTTTATTTACTGCGGTCGTATTTTCTTTGGCTGGATTGATTAATGGTATTTACGCGAATTCTTTCGATGACATCTCTATTATACCTACCTTTGTATTAACGCCCATGACCTATTTAGGTGGTGTATTTTATTCTGTTTCACTGCTGCCAGATTTTTGGGAGACCGTATCTCGGTTTAATCCCGTACTCTATGTCGTCAACGCGTTTCGCTATGGTTTTCTGGGTATTTCCGATGTTAACCTCGGCTTGGCTTCCCTTGGGGTGGTGGCGGGAGTCGTGGTTTTATCGGCTTATGCGATGTATTTGTTAACTTCCGAGAAACTGCGAGCTTAGTTTATGGCAAAAAAAATAACCCTCGGTGACACGGCCGCCTACAGTGATACCTACGATGCCTCACTTTTGGTGCCTATTTCGCGTGCTACAGCCAGGAATCAATTGGCGGGGGCCAAGCATTTGCAGGCCATGCAGGGGTCAGATATTTGGCAAGCTTATGAAGTATCTTG
>JAHQVY010000026.1 GCA_019634095.1 Cellvibrionaceae bacterium | reverse complement strand
GCCCAAATTGCTTACATTCAACAAAAACAGCAAGGGGTAATATCCTAAATTAATCAGTTGGATCTACTGCGGACGCCCAATGAACTGAAATTAAAGCGTTTTTTCAATTTTGCGGCTGCACCCGTAGAGTGACTACGAATTGGCCGAAAAAGTTAAAAAATTCACTCTAATTTCAGCCCCTTGGGCGCCCTCGCTACGATCCAACTGATTAATTTAGGTTAAAAGAGGCGTCTCGTCAGCTCGCAGAAAAACCCGACTCACAGGTGGCGGAAGTGGCCGCCGCGGTGGGTTACACACACACCTCTTATTTTAGTAAATTGTTCAAAGCCGAATATGGCTACACACCCAAAGAGTTCAAACAACGGCACGAAATAAAATAACTCGCGCTGTTGGTATTGCCATCCCGGACGGCCGGCGCATTGTCCAGGCCGCTCAGGCCTTCCCTGTGCTATGCAAGCCTTGTATTTAGGCCTTCAGGCTTAATTAAGTGCCATTGCACTTTAAGCGGCTTCAACCCTGCTGGCCGACTTTATCGGTATTCGCTTGGCAAGCTTGGCGGCAGAACCGTGCTGCAAACTGTTTACCACTGAACGAGGCAAAGTTGTTCCTCACGCCGAATAACTTAGCGCGGATTAAGCAGTAATTCGCTGTTTGTCTGGTCAATTTGAAACGAGAACTGCTGCAAGACATTCATGCCAAGCAAGCCATCGAACTGGCCGCCAAAATCTACATCGCTCACCGAAACCTCTAAATTTTGCAGCTCAAACGGGCCAAATGTCACCCGTTTAATTTGATAAGCATTACCGCGAGACACACCGTTAGCAGTATTGAAAATGCGCGGTCCCAGGTAGCGAACTTCAGAACCTCCAGTGAAGCGCTGGAAGGCCTCATGGGTGATGAGAGTGGTGCTGGCACCGGTATCCAGCAGCAATTCGACCTTTGCCCCTCCCGCGGCAAGCAAGGGGAGCAAATAATGCCGGCCCATAGACTTCATCGATAAGCGAGAAGTAAATTGCTTTTTACGATTATTTAACGGCTTAAATTCACCGGCCCCAGCGTCGTAGCGCTGCAAGATACTCTGCGCGCGACTCGCCAGCTGAGCGTTGTTAGCCAATTGCAGTAACAATTCGCGCCCCGCGTTTTCCTTACCGCTAAACAAATAAACTTCGGCGAGACGCAGCCGATCCTCGGCACTGTCCAAGCCCATACTGCGCAGGGCTTCATAGAACGATTGCAACCGCGACCAGGCACTTTCGCGGCTCAACTCACTGTCGGTATCTTGAATAAATTCCTGCAGCGCTTTGTAACTGGCAGTTTTTTCGCTGCCATCACTGTAGGTCATCGCCAACTGAAGTACGTTGAGAGCTTCCTGAACATAGTCCATTGAGCGATGCTGTTTCGCCACCAGCAACAGAATTTCAGCGTCACTGTAGTAACTGGTCAGCCAGGCGTCGGCGAGGCCCGCAAAGCGCTCGGTTTGGCCGTTATCGCCGAAGGCCTGCAAACTGTTGCGCAATACACTGCGCAACAGAGCTTCCACATCGGCTAAATGCCGATGGCGAGAATAGTATAAAACCGCCTGCTCGTAGTCGCCAGATTCGATAAGCGCTTTAAATTCATCGACCCGATCTGCAGCTTGCTTAAGCCGTGCCTCTTGCCAACTAAGACCACTGTCCGCTGTGGCAGGATCGCTGCGATAGGTTTCGCTTTCGGGAACGTCAGACTGGGATGAGGGGGAGTTTTGCTCAACAGAGGCCACAGCGCCACCGGCGCTGACACCGTTTTCTAGTGGCGCTCGCAAGACACTTGGCGACACTCGCTGCGCGCTGGGGGCGATTGCTGAAGAACTCGAGCTCAGCCAATCGTTGCTCAACCAACCCGCGATGAATCCAAGCGCAGATATAATGACCGTTCGAGTAGTTTTCATGCACCAGAGTTTGGTTCACACAGCGCTAAGGTTCCCGAGCTAAGGGGTAGCCTGTTTCAGTTGTTGAATCACCGGATTAACGTTGGGGCGCACGCCGCGCCAAAGATAAAACGACTCTGCGGCCTGCCCAACCAACATCCCGATGCCATCGGCTAAACGTTTGACCTCAAAACCCTTGACAAGTGCCAAAAAGGGCGTGAGTTCGTTGGCGTAGACCATATCATAAACCGCGCAACCGCTGGCAAAGCAAGTCGGCGGAACCGGAGGAATCTCACCAAATAGACTCGCCGAGGTGGCATTGATAATGATATCGAAACGGTACTCTTGCATTCTTTCGTAGCCGCCGCCCACCACCCTTCCCTCAGAAACAAAATCTTCAGCAAGTAAGTGGGCCCGCTTCGCGGTGCGGTTCGCCAGCAGCAATAATTGCGGCTGTTCCTTTAAAAGCGCGCCTAAAACACCGCGCGCAGCGCCGCCAGCACCAATAAGCAGGACTTTTTTATTGTTGATTGGCCACGCTAGGCGTCGCAGGTCACCTATAAAACCTGCGCCGTCGGTGTTGTCACCCAGCACCCTGCCATCGGCGCCGCGCCTTAAGGTGTTCACCGCTCCGGCAATCTGCGCTCGCTGCGATAACTCATCGGCAAATGCAAAGGCTTCTTCCTTAAAAGGCACGGTGATATTCAGACCGCAACCGCCATCGCGAAAAAATTGCCTCGCCGTGCTGGCAAAGCAACCACTTTCCACATGGAATGCCTGATAAGTAAGATCTTGCTTAGTTTGCTTGGCAAAAGCGCGGTGAATTTCAGGAGATTTACTGTGGCTAATCGGGTTTCCGAATACACCGTAGCGATCAGGCATGTCCAATTCCTCGTAGTAGAGTATTGCCAGCGACGAATTGCTCTCGCCAAGCAAACATATGTTAACGACACGATACCGCCGCGGGCAGTCCAGTTAAATCAATTAAACCGCGCACTTTAGCCAAACGGACTTAGCAGGTCTGAACAGATCTGAAAAGATAGTGCAGCTGTTAAGCGCGTATCACTTGGCCGTTCAACAAATCGCGAATAACGGAAGGCTTTTCTCGACCGCCGATATCACCCGGTGAATAAACCAGAGGACAGCCTTTAAAATAACGTCTAACGGCCAAGGCCGTTTTGGCGGGTGGCTTAGCTTGCACATTTGCCGAGGTGGAGACAATCGGCCCGCCGTACACTGAACAAAGTGCTTGCACCACCGGATGTGCCGACACTCGCACGGCCACCGAAGTGCTGGCGCCACTCACCCATGGCGGGATACGCTTAAAATGGGGTACGAGCCAAGTGTTCGGCCCGGGCCAGGAATTTTCAAGCTGCAGCCGCTGCGCCTGTGACAACTTTTCGAGAAGAAAATCCACTTGCTTTACGCTAGCGGCCACAATAATTAAACCCTTGCTTGCCGCTCGCCGCTTCAGACGAAGAATGGCTTCCACAGCGACGCGGTTAAAAGGATCGCAACCTAAACCCCAAACCGCCTCAGTGGGGTAGGCAATCACCTCACCGCGCTTCACCGCTTGACCGCAAAGGCGAACCCTAGGGTGGCTTTGCCAAAATTGCATACTGGGCATTACTTACCCAGCTTTGCCTGCAGCGCAGCGTCTTTGGCAATAATTGCCTGCGCGTTGGCCTCGCGCTCAGCAACCAGCTTTTGGTGCATAGCGGCGTCGGCCACACCGATAATTTGCGCCGCTAAGTAAGCGGCATTCTTTGCACCCGCCTTACCAATGGCCACGGTTGCAACCGGAATACCACCGGGCATTTGCGCCGTTGAAAGCAGTGCATCTAAGCCATCGAGTGATGCCGCAATTGGCACGCCAATCACCGGTTTTAAGGTCGTGGCAGACACCGCACCAGCGAGATGGGCCGCCATACCCGCTGCGCAAATAAAAGCCGCACAACCGCGCTTATCGGCATCTACCACATAGTCGTGGGTCGCCTTGGGGGTGCGATGAGCAGAAGTGACCTTAACTTCGAACGCAATATCGAACTTCTCCAAAACACCGAAGGCAGCTTCCATAACCGGCAAGTCAGAATCAGAGCCCATCAAAATAGCAACAAAGGGTTTAGTCATAACAATCTCCAGGTCTGTTTGGCGAAACGCCGAAAGAGGCGGAGGATATACGATTTTGACACCGCCAGACAACCGCATCTGATGCGGCTCTGACTGGATACATCACTCAGCCCAAAGCCGCCGAGCCAGCAGACTATATTTTTTTGCGGATGCCAGCAGTCAGTCGCCAACCGCTGTAAAAGTCATTCTCCCAAATCATGGCGGCATCGAAAAAACTCAACCAGCCATTGGGAGCGACTAGACTCAGGCTTGCTGCGCTAACAATCTGCGATTCGTCAATATTATCATTGCGCAACACCATTCGGTTATCGCTCTCATCCAACACATATTTTGCCGTGAGGTTGTCGGGGTCGCGACCCAATTCGCGCTCATAGGACAAACGAAATTGTGGGTTGAACACCACACCGGCAGTGTTAATCTCCCGCGATACCTTAACACCAACCTCACCTATGGAAGAATCTCGCTCACTGTCAGAAATCCGCATGTTGAGACCGGAGGCGTTCAGATCGGTTTCCGTGTAGCCATCAATATTATTCTGCGCTAGGTTCCAGCTTGCGCCGGGAGATATCTGCCACCCACCCAGCGCCAAGCGGTAGCCGACACCAAGCGTTAACCACTGTGCAGTCCCGTCTGTGTCTGCGATAGTGCGCACCGCGAGCTGCGACAGTTGGCGGTTATTTTCTTGGAAAATCGCCATGCGCTCAATATCCATCGATTGACGAGCATAACCCGCATTGGCGATGGCAAAAACACCGCTGCCAATTTCCAGATGGGCAAATAGCATCCCCGAAATCGATTCAGTATCGATACCCCCGGCATTGCCCTCTGGATTAAAATTTTCTCCCGATCGATCAGCGACAAAATTCAGGGAGTACGTTTCATACCCCAATACCACACCGATGTAACTCTCTCGTTGCATTTGGTAATCGACCCCGATGTCAAAACCAAAACTGTCTGCAGCGTATTCGCGCTCACGTTCAATGTCGACCCGTCTATCCGACTCCAAGCGTCCCGCTTTTAAATTTAGGAAGCCCCCAAACGGGCCTATCTCCATCTCTAGTAGCCCGATGGAGGCCCCATCGTTGCTGTTGTATAACGTGCTCTGGCCGCGAATCGAATCCAGCGCCGCGTCATTTACCGACAAGCCTTGATTTGGATTCAGGGAGGACTCGCTATCTCCCGAGACATCGCCAGCACCGTTGTCGGTCAGACCACAGCGCTGAGCCAATAGGCCGCTGGCCGACCCGCAGGCTAAAAACAAATAATTTTGCAAGTTGGCATTCGCAGCGAAACCTGTGTGAGCGATAGCAAGAGACAGCGCGATTAACGCGAATTTAGGCATTCGATTCATTTTTGTTCCCCATGTTAAATAGTAAAAAAGTCGCTGAGCAACTTATTCAAAACAGCCAATGGTCAGCGAAACGCTAGCTGTCGTCCGGACTGCGGCAGCCGATCTGCTTGTGC
>JAHQVY010000194.1 GCA_019634095.1 Cellvibrionaceae bacterium | reverse complement strand
TATTTTAGGAGGTTGCTATGAATACGAAAATTTCAATTATTGCTTTGTTAGTTTCGCTGTTAGTGTTGTCGCCGGCGGGCTTTGCCTTAGATTTACAGCAAGCAAAAAACCAGGGCTTGGTATGTGAAAAGGTGAATGGCTACCTGGGCTATCGCAAGGGCAGCGCCTCCGCTGAAGTAAAGGCTTTGGTTGGCGATATTAACGCCAAGCGCAAAATGAAGTACGCGCAAATCTCCGCTAAGCAGGGTGTTTCCTTAGACGTAGTAGAAAAGCTTGCCGGCCAAAAAGCCCAGAATAAAACCAAACCCGGCCATTTTATTCAAACTGCCGACGGCAAGTGGAAAAAACGCTAGCTAGCTTATGCTTTAACCCGCTGTGGGAGTTTGGTACAGCGGTTCGCCAAGTGCCGCTGTTAAAGCGCATGCCATCTCCTCGCCTCTTATTGCGTGTTATAGGCGAGGTAGACTTCCTCCGCTAATATCTTAACGCCGCGTTTTACTGTGGCTGCGTCCTGGGCATAGGATAGGCGAATACACTCATGTTTATGCTGCCACGCGTTATCGATACCTACAAAAAAGCTTTGCCCCGGCACCACAAGCACACCGCGTTTTTTAAGTCGTTCATAGAGGGTTTGGCTACTAACAGGCAAACCCTCAAACCATAGCCAAAGAAAAATCGCCCCTTCCGGTTTGTGAATTTGACAGGGCAGGTCTCCCAGGCTTTCGCGCAACCACTGCAGGGTTTGCTGTGAACGCTGCTGGTAGAACGGGGTAATATGCCGGGTTAGCCCTAGAATATCGCTATTTTTAAATAAGGCTTTTACCAGTGCCGGCCCCAGGTTTCCGCAGGCCAAACTGGCCAATGTATTGGCGTTGCTATAGGCTTGAATAACCGCTTCGTTCGCTACCACAATACCGGTGCGTACCCCTGGCAGCCCCATCTTCGAAAGGCTCAATGCCAAAATAATATTGTCATTCCAGTAGGGCTTGGCTTGGCAAAATAGAATGTTCGGAAAAGGTAAACCGTAGGCACCATCAATAATTAGGGGGATGTCGTGTTGCTTGGCAATGGCGTCCAGGTGTTCAATTTCATTGTCGGTTAACACATTCCCGGTTGGGTTAGTCGGCCTGGAAACACACAGAGCTGCCGTGTTGCTGGCTATATCTAACTGCGAAAAGTCTACGCGGTATTTAAACAGGTGATTGTCCAGCCTGTCTATTGTTGGGCGGGTAGCGGTGAAAAAATTCTCGCATAAGCCAATGTCGGCATAGCCCAGGTATTCTGGCGATAGGGGCAAGTGAATAGAGCGCTGGCTGCCATCGGGCATAATACCGCCAAAAAGATTGAACAACAGAAAAAAGGCAGATTGACTACCATTTGATACCGCAATATTACGCTCGCTAAGTTGCCAGCCAAACTGCTTATTAAGAAAGCCGGCCATCTCTTTTCGAAACTGTTTATCGCCCTGGGGCGACTGATAAATGCCTAGCACACGATGGCATTCGTCGGCATCGGCTAATATTGCTGCAAGTCGTTGTTGAAACGCGGTTTCAACTTCAGGCAGGCGGCTGGGGTTGCCGCCCCCCATAAATATCATGTCCGGGTTTTCGTTTAGCGCCGAATTAAGGTCGTCCATTAAGTTTACAGTGGCCGACGGTGCAGCGAATTTTTCCCCAAATTTTGACAGTTTCAATGTTGTTACCCTTTAATTTTTTTAACCCAAAGGTTAGATAAAAACGGTGGCTGGATACTCCAGCAAGGCTTTTATCCTAAATTAATCAGTTGGATCTACTGCGGACGCCCAATGAACTGAAATTAAAGCGTTTTTTCAATTTTGCGGCTGCGCCCGTAGAGTGACTACGAATTTGCCTCAAAAGTTAAAATTCACTCTAATTTCAGCCCCTTGAACGCCCTCGCTACGATCCAACTGAATTATTTAGGATAAACAAGATGCCGAGAATGAATTATTCAAATTACTTGCTCAGTTTGTAGTTTTGAGTATTTTTTATACCTTAATAGACTCAGTTGAATATTAAGTTTACTATTGTTAGGTTTTATGGGTATTGGAAAGGGCATGAACTATGACACTAAAGCTGGACAAAACTGATCATAAGATTCTTGAGTTGATACAGGCGGACGCCAGCCTTTCTGCCTCCGAAATTGCCGAACACATCAACCTTTCCCAGCCCCCTTGCTGGCGCAGGATCAAGCGCTTGGAGTCTGAGGGCATTGTCGAGCGCCGTGTCGGTTTGCTCAACCGCAAGCGTTTGGGGCTCAATGTGGTGGTTTACACCGAAGTGAAGCTAACCGCGAATGGCCGCCAAGCCGTGGGGAAGTTTGAAGAAAAAATCCGCTCCTTTGCCGAGGTGACAGAGTGTTATGTGATGCTGGGGAGAGTCGATTTTCTTTTGCGGATTGTGACCCGAGATGTTGAGAGTTACGAGGTCTTTTTTCGCGACCATTTATCCCAGCTGCCGGGGGTGCAAGATATCAATTCCAGCGTGGCCTTGAGTGAGGTGAAGTACACAACGGAACTGCCCTTGGGCTTGGTATAAGCCATCGAGTTTTCGCATGTGGAGCAAGGGCGTTTAGGGCGGCAAAACTAAGTATGAAAGAGTCCGGTAATGAATAAACAAACCTTAGCGCAAACCTTAACTTATGCGGGTTTGTTGCCTTTTTTGGGGGCAGCAATAATTCCTGCCATAGTGCCCGATCTTCTCGGCTTGGATTATGATCGTATAATCTTAACCTACGGCGCAGTTATAGCCTCTTTTATTGCGGGCATCCACTGGGGTGTGTATCTATTTAAAAACACCCACATCAATTTATTTATTCACAGTAATATTGCGGCGCTGTTAGCCTGGTTTGCGGTTATTACTGCACTGCCGGGTAGCGAGGCGGTGTTAATCGGCTGTTTTTTATATTTGTTATTTATCGATAAACAGCTTAAAAATGCCAATATAATTGAACCTTGGTATTTAAGGATGCGCATTATCGCGACCACCGCAGTGGTTATTATTTTAAGCTTTACGCTACTATACCCGTAGCGTTGGAAATTTAGGTGTAAGAGCTGTAAGAAAGGCCCTGTAGGCAAAGCAGCGAGGCTTATATCGGCGCCAAATTTCGGAAGTAATTTCGTGCGCGTCCCTAACGTTTCTGTGAAGCTTCGAATAACGTCAATCAAAAACGTGGTGGCAGTAAATGCCTACCGCGCCAACCACATGCTGATAATAGAAAACAGCCTTAGCTACGGTAATGCTGTAAATTTTAATCTAAATCTCAATCTCACTACCATGTATAGAATCGAGCCGGAAAACGATGACAAAAATTCTGACTGGCCGGCGGATAAAATGGACTGCAGCTGAGTGAATTACCCAAGGCTGCTGGTAAGGTATTCCGCCATTTTATCCACTGCGCGATTATTGTTTTTATGTGTTTTCACCAAGCTAATCCCCATTTTACCCAGCCGGGGCAGGTGGGCGGAGGGTTTGAGAATTTTTAGCGTGCCGGGCACGGTGCTGCGAGCGAGTACGGTTATACCCAGGCCCTCTTCAATGGCGGCCTGAATACCTGATAAGTCGGGATTGGTGTAAATAATTTGCCAAGGCCTGTTGCTCTGCTCAAGCCGCGCTACCGCCCGCTTGCGGTAGATGCATCCATTCGGTGCGGCAATTAAGGAAATGCTCGTTTGCAGGTCCACTTTGTAAGTTTGACTCGCAACCCAAACCATTTCATCGGTTTTAACATACTGATGCCCCGCTTGATTGTGCTTGTCGTGCAGCGCGAGTATTAGGTCGTGGTTGCGCTGCCCGCTTTTGGTAAACAGGTTTTTGCTCAAATCGCAATGCACATCGAGGGTGACATTGGGGTGGGCGCGCACAAAACGGCTCACAATTTTAGGGAGTAAAGTGGTGGCAAATTCGCTGGGAATGCCCAGCCTTACTTTACCTGAAATGAGTGCGTTATCTATTTTCGAAAAGGCTTCGTCGTTCAAGCTCAATATTTTCTCGGCATAGCCTAAGAGTGTGCGTCCGTGCTCTGTCAAGCCAACGTTGGGGCCATTGCGCACGAACAGGGCTTTGCCCACTAAATCTTCCAGGCGCTTAATTTGCAGGCTGATGGCGGGCTGTGAGCGGCCCAGCTGTTCGCCCGCTTGGGTAAATCCGCCCAGTTGAGAAATTGCAACAAAGGCTCGCAGCACATCAATGGGGAGGTTTTTCATAAAGGCCTAAAGTATTTCGATTTTTTATGGTAAATATTTCAAGTATTAATTTAAAAAATCTATACAAAATCGCTAACATCTGCAAGATCTGTTTTTCAGCTTTGGGTGTGGGAACCTGCTTCACTACAAAGCGCGGCGATGGGTCTAATACTATGAGCTTGAGTGTTTTCGATATTTTCCGCGTGGGTATTGGGCCTTCCAGCTCACACACCGTGGGCCCGATGACTGCGGCCCACAGTTTTGTTGGCACGTTGCTGCAACGCGACTTACTGCAAACCACCGAACGGGTGAAAGTGCAGCTGTTTGGCTCCCTGGGGGCCACCGGTCGCGGCCACGGCTCGCCGAAAGCGGTGATGTTGGGCCTGGAAGGTGAAACGTCGGAAACGGCAGACCCGGCCGCTATCCCCGCGCGCGTGGCGCGGCTGCGGCAAGAGCAGCGGGTGAATCTTTTAGGCCGCAAAAGCATTGCCTTTGTCGAGGCGCGAGATTTGCTGCTCGAGCCACAGCAAAGCCTTCCCCTGCATGCCAATGGGATGCAATTCACCGCTTTTTCTGCGTCGGAGACCATCTTGCACCAACATCAATACTATTCTGTAGGGGGTGGTTTTGTGGTGGATCAGCAAGCGGCGACACAGGGGCAGTTGCAATCGCAGCGCGACACGCCGCCCCACGAGTTCAACAGTGCGGCACAGCTGTTGGCAATCGCGGCTAAAACGGGTTTGAGTATTAGCCAAATTATGTTGGAGAACGAATTGCACTGGGGAGAACAAGCCGCGGTGTATGACGGTTTGGACCGTCTTTGTCAGGTAATGAGTGACACCATCGAACGCGGTTTGACCACCCAGGGGGTGCTCCCCGGCGGTTTGCATATTAAGCGCCGCGCGCCGCAGCTGTATACGCAGTTATCGAGTGAGCTTGGTAACCGGCAGAGCGACGGCCTAGCTGCTCTGGATTGGGTTAGCCTCTACGCCATGGCCGTGAATGAAGAAAACGCCGCCGGCGGGCGCATTGTCACTGCGCCTACCAACGGCGCTGCGGGCATTATTCCCGCGGTTTTGCGCTATTTTACCGATACCCAGTTCGGCCATAGCCAGGTCAACGCTATCCAGGTTAACTCTCCTACCCAGGTCAACCCTAGCCATGTCAGCGCTGGGCACACTGCAGGTAACCGGGCTATGGATAACCACGCTATAGATAACCACGCCCGCCAGCGGCAAAGCAGTCGGCGCTTTTTGCTTACCGCTGCGGCCATTGGCATTTTGTACAAGAAAAACGCCTCCATCAGCGGTGCCGAAGTGGGGTGCCAAGGAGAGGTGGGTTCTGCCTGCTCTATGGCGGCAGGGGCTTTGGCGGAAGTACTGGGTGGCACGCCAGAGCAAGTAGAGAATGCGGCCGAAATTGCCATGGAGCACAACCTGGGGCTCACCTGTGACCCCATCGGCGGCTTGGTGCAAGTGCCCTGTATCGAGCGCAACGCCATGGCGGCGATCAAGGCCATCAGTGCCGCGCGTTTAGCGCTGCGCGGTGACGGCAAGCACTTGGTGTCTCTCGATAAGGTGATTCAAACCATGCGCGAAACGGGTCGCGATATGAAAGATAAATACAAGGAAACCGCCACCGGCGGGTTGGCGGCCCACGGCTTGGAAGTGCCGGTGAATATTATTGAATGCTGAGCGTCGCGTCGCGATCGCCCATCCTGTGCGCCACCTCAATCATTGATAACAGCAAATTAACCAAAGGTTGGTTCTTTTTATGCAAAATCCCTCCGCTGCGGAACACTTAAGCCGCACCGCTCTATACGCTTTGCACGCTCGCCACCACGCTAAGCTGGTGCCTTTTGCCGGCTATGAGATGCCGGGTTCCTACGCGATGGGGGTGATGAAAGAGCATCTTCACACCCGCGCGCAGGCCGGTTTGTTCGATGTTTCTCATATGGGGCAGGTGCTTATCCACGGCGATAATGCCGCCCGTGCGTTGGAAAAAATACTGCCGCTGGATTTGGAAGCAATGCCGCTGAACCGGCAGGCTTACACCCTGTTGCTCAATCCGGCGGGCGGCATTTTAGATGACTTGATTGTTACGCGTTGGGGCCCTGAACATTTTTTTCTGGTGGTGAATGCCGCTTGTAAACAACAAGATATTGCCTACCTGCGGCAGCAGCTTCCCGCCGCGCTAAGCCTGGAGGAATTGTCTGACCGCGCCCTGTTGGCTCTGCAAGGCCCCAAAGCGGCGCAGGTGCTGGGCGAAATCTGCAGTGAAGCGACGCAGCTGGTGTTTATGAGCGGCTGCCGAGCAGAGATTTTGGGCTTTGACTGCTATGTAACCCGTTCGGGCTATACCGGCGAAGACGGTTTTGAAATTTCTCTCCCCGCAGCGGAGGCAGAACCGTTTGCCGAGGCACTGTTGCGACATGAAGCGGTGGCCTTGATCGGCCTGGGGGCACGCGACTCACTGCGCCTGGAAGCGGGTTTGTGCCTGTATGGTGAAGATATGGATGACAACACCAGCCCGGTGGAAGCCGGCTTAATGTTTGCTATTGCCAAGGCGCGTCGCAACGGGCCTAAGGCCGGCGGTTTTCCGGGTGCCGATGCAATTTTAGCGCAGTGGCAATCCGGCGCGGACCGCAAACGGGTGGGTTTGTTGGTGGAGGGGAGGGCGCCGGTGCGCAAAGGTGCGCCCATCCAAGATGCCGCAGGGCGAGTGCTTGGGCGTGTGACCAGCGGCAGCTTTGCTCCCAGCATCGATAAGCCGGTAGCCATGGCGTATATAGACGCCGCCTGCGCTGAACCCGGTGCCAAGTTATTCGCAGTGGTTCGCGGCAAGCCCCGCCCGGTGAGTGTGGTGCGCATGCCTTTTGTGCCGCAGAGTTACTATCGTGGCAACAATGTGGCAACAATAGAGGAGCGTGGCAAAGAGGGGCGCGGCACAGCCGGCCGTGGCAAAGCGGGGCCTGGTATCGAGGGGTCTGGCACCGCCGGGGTGTCCGATTCAAAACATTCAAATTCAAGCAGCACAGAGGGTTCAGTATGAATGCGCATTTAGGTAAGCAAAATCAGGTGGATTGGCGTTTGGCGGAGCGCGAGAATCATGAGGATTTCGTGCCCCGTCATATTGGGCCACGCCCAGAGGACTGCGATAAAATGCTCAGTGAGCTTGGCCTCGATTCCCTCGACGCACTGATGGCTAAGGTACTGCCCAAGGCTATTGTGCAGCGGCAACCACTGGCCCTCGATGCGGGTTGTAGCGAGCGGCAAGCCCTGGATTGTTTGCGCGCGTTGGCAGATAAAAATCAGGTGTTTCGCTCTTATATCGGCCAGGGTTACTATCCATGCGAAACCCCCAGAGTCATACAGCGCAATATTCTGGAAAACCCCGCCTGGTACACCGCCTATACCCCTTACCAACCCGAAATTTCCCAGGGGCGCCTGGAAGCCATTTTAAATTTTCAAACCCTGGTTGCGAACCTTAGCGGCATGGATTTGGCCAACGCCTCGCTGCTGGATGAGGCCACCGCAGCGGCGGAAGCCATGACCCTCAGCCTTCGCGTTACCCGTTCTAAAAGCCGGCGTTTTTTGGTGGATCACAACTGCCTGCCGCAAACTATTGAAGTGCTGAAAACCCGCGCCGCACCGCTGGACATTGAACTGGTGATTGGCGATGCCGCACAGCGGGTGGCAGAAGGCGACTATTTTGGTGTGCTGTTGCAATATCCCGGGGTTAATGGCGAGGTAGAAGATTACAGCCAGCTTATTGCCGCGGCTCAGTCGCACAATGCTATCGTCAGCGTGGCGGCAGATTTACTGGCTTTGGTGCTGTTAAAATCCCCCGGCGCAATAGGTGCCGATATTGCGGTGGGTTCCAGCCAGCGCTTTGGTGTGCCCATGGGCTTTGGCGGGCCCCACGCCGCCTTTATGGCCACGCGGGAAAAATACAAGCGTTCTATTCCCGGGCGTATTGTGGGAATTTCTAAGGATGCCCAGGGGCGACCGGCCTACCGCTTGGCACTGCAAACCCGCGAGCAACATATTCGCCGCGAAAAAGCCACCAGTAATATTTGCACCTCCCAAGTGTTATTGGCGGTTATCGCCAGTATGTACGCGGTATACCACGGCCCCGAGGGCTTGCGTGGCATCGCGCAACGGGTGCACCGTCACACCACTGTGTTGGCGGCGGGCTTGCGGCAATTGGGTTTTGCCATCGAAAACAGCCAGTTTTTTGACACCCTAACAGTGGTTACTAACCAGCAAACTGCCGCGTTGCATCGGGCGGCACAGGCCCAGTCGATCAATTTTCGTATCATCGACGACCGGCGCTTGGGCATCTCGCTGGATGAAACGGTAAGGCCCGCAGACATTGAACAGCTCTGGTCGCTGTTTGCGGCCGTGATGCAAGGCGCCGCCTCTGCAGCGCCGACGCCGAGTTTCGACACCCTCTACGAAGCTGCGACCTCGCCCCTAAAACCCGGGTTGCTGCGCAGCGATGCCATTTTGTCTCACCCGGTTTTTAACCGCTACCATTCGGAAACCGAGCTGCTGCGCTACATGCGTCGCCTCGCCGACAAGGATATTGCCCTCGACCGCGCCATGATACCGCTCGGCTCCTGCACCATGAAGCTGAACGCCACCGCGGAAATGATCCCCATCACCTGGGAAAAGTTTGCCGGTATTCACCCCTTTGTCCCTTCAGAGCAGGCCGCGGGCTATCATCAGTTATTCGCCGAACTGGAGAATATGTTGGCCACGGTCACCGGTTACGATGCGGTGTCGCTGCAGCCCAATGCCGGGTCCCAGGGCGAGTATGCCGGTTTGTTGGCGATTCGCGCCTACCACGC
Organism: Cellvibrionaceae bacterium; assembly: GCA_019634095.1. GTDB lineage: Bacteria > Pseudomonadota > Gammaproteobacteria > Pseudomonadales > Cellvibrionaceae > JAHQVY01. Next base: position 4,096 of record JAHQVY010000194.1, on the reverse strand, counting down.
TAGCCGTGGCGATGCGCAGCGCGATATTTGTTTAATCCCGAGTTCGGCCCACGGTACCAACCCCGCTTCGGCACAAATGTGCCACATGCGGGTAGTGGTGGTGAACTGCGATGCACAGGGCAATGTTGACCTCCAAGACCTGGCGCGCAAGGTCGATGACTGCGGTGACGAATTGGCAGCAGTGATGATTACCTACCCCTCCACCCACGGCGTATTTGAAGAAAATATCCGCGAAATAACCGAGTTGGTGCACGCCGGTGGCGGTCAGGTGTATATCGACGGTGCCAACCTCAATGCGATGGTTGGGCTGTGCCAGCCCGGCGAATTTGGCGGTGATGTGTCCCACCTCAACTTGCATAAAACCTTTTGCATTCCTCACGGCGGGGGCGGGCCCGGTGTGGGGCCGATTGCGGTGGGCGCGCATCTGGCGCCCTTTATGCCGGGGCACAGCCTGCAGGCATCGCAAAGCCCAGTTGGGCCGGTTGCCGCAGCGCCATGGGGCAGTGCCAGTATTCTGCCCATAAGCTGGATGTACATTAAAATGATGGGCGCTGCCGGTTTAAAGCGGGCTTCTCAAGTGGCTATATTAAATGCCAACTATATTGCGGCGCGTCTTCAACAGCACTATCCGGTGCTGTACAAGGGCGAGCAAGGTTTTGTTGCTCACGAGTGCATTTTAGACTTGCGCCCGCTAAAAGAGCGCTGCGGTATCAGTGTGGAGGATGTGGCGAAACGCTTGATCGATTTTGGTTTTCACGCGCCGACCATGTCGTTTCCAGTCGCGGGTACGTTGATGGTGGAGCCCACCGAAAGCGAGTCGCTGGCCGAAATCGATCGCTTTTGCGAGGCCATGATTCAGATTCGCCGAGAAATTGCCAAAGTAGAAAGTGGCGAGTACAGCGCAGAGGATAACCCGCTGGTAAATGCCCCCTTTAGCGCCGAAGATTTGCTGCGGGATGAATGGCTCCACCCCTATAGCCGCAGTGATGCCGCGTATCCGGCAAACTATTTGCGGCAACATAAATACTGGCCCCCGGTGGGCCGTGTGGATAACGTGTATGGTGATAGAAACTTGATGTGTTCTTGTCCCAGCATGGAAGATTATTAACACAGCGCTCTTATCGGCGAGCGGGCACCAGGCCCGCTCGTTCCTCAATAGTTTTCCTCTCTTTGCTATGCCATTTATTTTTCAACGGTCTTTCGCATCGCTGTGTTTACGGATTCCGCTTCGATTGCAACCAACTAAAGACAATTAAAATAGCTACCAGGCTAGCCAAGCCAATAAAGGCAATGGCTAAAGGCGTGAGCGTGGTTTTTATCGTTGCGCCAACGCACGCTGATACAGCGACGGAAATGAGCGCGCTAATGGATGATGTCAGCGCTGCGCCAATGCCCGCACGTTCTGCCAGTGGTGCCATTGCCAAGGCATTGAGATTGCCCAATAGTAAACCAATACCAAAGAAAATCGGCAGCAGTACTAGCAAAAATTGTAATAGAGGTGGTGTATTGTTATTGAGTAAACATAACACTAAAAAAACTAAGCTAAATATAAGAATGGTAGTTACCGCGAAGAACGATAAGCGAATCATGCCCAGTTTAATCACCAGCTTGCCGTTGGCCATGAAGGCGAGCCCGATGGGTATAGAAAGCAGTGCAAAATACAGCGGGAAAGCGTCACCGGTATTATAAATCGTTTGAAAGATGCTCTGGGAGACGCTGATATAAGATAAAAACATGCCGAACAGAATACCTAGTGCCACTGTATAGCCAAACACTACCGGTGAACTTAAAATGTGACGAGTGGAGTGCAGGATGCCTCGAATACTCAGTATTCTGCGGTGTTCGCGACGCAGGGTTTCCGCCTGGCGACACAAAAACCAAAGTGCCAGTATGAGTGCGAAAACCGTAATAAAACCAAAAATAAATTGCCAGTTAAATTCCGCTAAAACCAGTTGACTCAGCAGCGGCGCTAGTAGCGGAACAAAGACAAGCACAGCCATAATAAACGACATAATACGGGCCATGGCCGCCCCCTCATACTGATCGCGAACGATCGCCACTACCGAGCTACGCGGCCCGCCGATGCCAATACCCTGAATGATTCTACCGGCTAAAAATACCGGGACCGACTGGGAATATATGCAAAGAATGGAACCTGCGGCAAAGATTGTAATGCCTATAGCGGTGACATAGCGGCGGCCTATACTGTCGCTGAGCGTACCAAATAAAAGCTGCCCGAAAGCTAGACCGAGAAAAAATAATGAGATTGAATAATGAAGTTGCTGGGGATTTGTCGCGTTCAGTTCGCTACCAATTGCGCTGAGTGCTGGTAAGATGGCGTCAATACTTAAGGCGGTCAACGAGGTTAGACAAGCCATTAACGCGATAAATTCGGTTAATGGTAGGGCTGCGATGGGTCGATAGATCATAGTTAAGGTCTAAACATCGAATTGTATCAGATCGCCCTGCTCGTCGCTTTTATATATACCCAAACCGGTATTTTCGAGGGCACTTTTGTAATATTAGATCGAGCGAAAGATGCGGGCGAGTTCGCTGCGATGCAGGAATGGGAGATGTATGGGTAGGGGAGATAAAAACCGTTAATGTGGGTGCTAAATAAAAGCGAGCTCGATGCTCGCCTTTATTTCCCTAAGGCGGCATAAATTCTCGGCTCAGAACGTCTTCTGAATGCCAGACCTTTATGCAAGCTTAGGGTTTGCTTGGGTGTTAAACAACCAAAGTCAGTATTTTTGAGCTTAGCTCGGGAATATATGCACTGCGCAAAGTTTATTACCATCTGGGTCGCGAATATAGCCCACGTATAACTTCATGCCCGCCGTGCTTCGTTCGCCCGGTGCATCTTCGATTATCTTACCGCCATTTTCGACTCCGGCTTTTAACCACTTGTCTACCGCTTCTGGGTTGGGCATCGAAAAACCGATGGTGGAACCATTACCGCATGTTGCGGCTTTGCCATCGACAGGTTGTGTAATGCCGAATACGCCATCGGGTGTGAAGTAAATATAGCGGCTGTCTCCATCTTTAGCACCGGCTTCGTAGCCCATGGTGGCAAAAACGGCGTCATAGAATTTTTTTGCGATTTCAATGTTGTTTGAACCGAGAATTACGTGACTATACATGTTGAGCGTCTCCTGAATAGTAGCGCTTAAGTTATTTTTAACAATTGTTACTTAGTTAAGAAAACGGATGACTCAACCCGGAAATCTTAACTCCGAAATCTAAACCCCATTGTTTAAACCTCATTGTTTAAACCTCATTATCTAAAGATACTGACTTGCAAGTGAAGGGAAAAGGATATTTCTATTCAAGCATGCCCAAAGTATAGCCTAGTGGGCTCGGTACGGGCTTGCGTGATGCTGAAAGTTTAAAATAGGGGCTGGATTTGTTGGTAGCTTTTAGTGCTTGATCAAGTATTTCAACCAGGCATCAAGATAAAAGGTTTAAATCTCACAAGTAATCACATTTTGCTTAACCCTAACGTTGCATAAATTTTCGAACCAGAACCGCTTTGTGACTTCTATCGCAGGGTTTACAAATAACAGGCTCTACGCATAGCAGGATTTTCAATGCCGCACTCGATTTTTTTTAACTTCACTTAAACGTTAATTATATTCGCTCATTCGCGGCAAAAAAATCTCGATGCAGCGCTTTAAATGCCGCTCTAAAAGCTGCTGAATCCAAAACTTTATGCAACATTAGGGTTAACTATAATGTGTATTTAACTTGTGTGAAATACCATTAGTTGAAGCTGGCAAGACAATTACTTGATTTGGAAACCTTAACAAGCTTTCCAATATTAAACAAGAGAAGAGTAGCCAGCTAGTAAATAGCAAGAACACATCCACAAATTTATTGCGCTGCAGCGCTCGTGTATATCCCACTGCGAGATTGTTTATTAATCACAAGGGTTGCGGTAACAAGTGGTAACAAAAGGGTAAACCCTTTCAACGGTGCCGCTATCTTTATGCGCACAGGCTGAACATATATGTTGAACATATATAAGGCTAGATCGGTAAGTAGACCATTTCGGGTGACATAGAGCGCTCGGAGCAACAAATGGGCGATGCTCGCTTCG
>JAHQVY010000193.1 GCA_019634095.1 Cellvibrionaceae bacterium | reverse complement strand
CTGAAATTAAGCCGTTTTTTCAATTTTTCGACTGCACCCTTAGAGTGACTACGAATTGGCCGAAATAGTTAAAAAATTCACTCTAATTTCAGCCCCTTGTACGCCCTCGCTACGATCCAACTGATTAATTTAGGTTAAAGCGCAAAAGCTAGGGGCGATAGTGAAAATTTCCGGTGAGTCGCCTATTATTATTGGCTTGGCGCAGCGTGCAATAGCGGTGGCTCTGATAGCCGCACTAAGTATAGCTGAATGGTTATAGCGGCCCAGTACAATGGCACTTAATTAAACCTGAAACAGTTTAGATAAAAGGTTTGCAGAAGCTAAGGCAGTGCAGGCATTTTGCTCAGTCATAGTTACCCAGCGTTATTGGAAAGGGATGGCTAGGGTATTTAAGCGTCGGGAAGGCTTGCGCGGCCTGGACAATACGTCGGCCATCCATGGGGCTGCGGCTAAATTAAGTGCCATTCCCCCATAGTGTAATTAGCGGCACAGCTTAAATAACCGAATAGTTCAAGCGGGTTCTTGCTGTCGGAAGTAAAATTTTATGTGGTAGTGATGATGAAGAAATTCAAGCAGGTTTTAGGTGTTTTAACGGTTTTTTGGTGGTTTTGTAGCCTCTGCTTGGCAGCGGATCCGCTGAAAAATATTCCGCTGCTAGAAATTGAAAGCCTCGAGTACCTCGGCGGGTTTCGGATTCCTGCGGAGCAATTTGGCGAGTCGTCGGCGGGTTACGCAGAAGGGCCGATCACTTTGGGCAAAAATAACGATTCGTTCTACATGGTTGGCCATGCGCACAACCAGGCTATTGCGGAATTTAGTATTCCTGAACTTGTTAAAAGTTTAGATCACAAACGCTTCAAATTTGCCAAAAATATTCAACCATTTAAGCAGGTATTGAATCGCCCTGAATCTGGCAACCCGCAGAAAATGGACCGAATTGGCGGCATGGAATATATTAATGGGCGGCTGTATGTGAATACCTATGTTTATTATGACGCCGGTGGCAAAGCCTCTCACACCACCTTGGTAATTAAAGACGCCGCTAACTTGGCAAACTCGGATATCGCCGGTTATCACTCTTACTCGGCTAAGGCGCATGCCTCGGGCTGGATTTCTCCGGTGCCCAAAATATGGCAAAAATCACTAGGAGGCACTTACATTACGGGTAGCTCTGCAGGTAAGCCGATTATTAACCGCCTGAGTGTAGGGCCTTCTGCCTTCACCTTTAACCCCATTGTCAACGATTATGGCGCTGTGCCGCCGAGCAAAATCAAACTCAATAAATTACTGGATTATTCCTTGGCGCGTCCATTGGGCTATGCCGGAGGCGGCGTTTCCGAATATCTCCACAATCACGGCCGCAAGCACGGTATGTGGACCCACATTGCAGGCTCGGCCTACGCTTTTATTGTGCCCGGTACCCGAAGCTATATGGCGATCGGCTCTAACGGTGGTGGCGAGAGTGGCATTGGATATAAAATAAATCAGGATAGCGGCTATACCTGTGGCGGCTACTGCCCCCATAAAGCCAGCGATCGATACAACTATTATTGGCTGTTCGATATCAACGATATGCGCGCAGTGCGGGCACGCAAAAAGAACGCTGCCAAAGTTATGCCTCACGCCCATGGTAAATTGCCCGATATTTACGCCAACAATGGTTTTAATGCAATCTCCGGTGCGGCCTTCGATTATAATAAAAACATTCTCTACGTTTCTCTCGCTCGTGGCGATCGGCTGCAATATGGTTGGGTACCCACGATTGTTGCATTTAAAATCGATGTTGCCGCGGCGGCGTCTAAGGCCGGCATCTAAGGGACGTGCACGAAATAATTTCCAGAATTTAGCGCCGCCCAGGGATGACCGGCGCATTGTCCAGGCCGCTCAAGCCATCCCTGGGCGCTATGCAAGCGTTCCCGACGCTTGAATGCCTGGAAAATACCCCGGCCATCCCTTTCCTACAGCAAGGTAAATCAATGGGCCTAACGCCTGGATTACTTTAGCTTTTGCAAGCCTTATATCTAAAGGGGTTCGGTGTTAATTAAGTGCTATTGGATCATAGTGTTTCTATTCGATCCTGTTTGCAACACCAGCAGCGGGGCTTAGATCAAGCCAAAACGGGATGTTATTTCGTGTACGTTCCTAAGCCCAGGGTACATCGATAAAGGGTGCTGTCGAAAATGTTTTTGGATTTACCGGCCAAGCCAAACTAGTAGGCTTCATCTTCAGTAAATACGTTAACAATAAGTTCGCCGGTTTCACTGGCTGCGACCCGAAACACGATTGGCCGGCAGCACACCTGGCAATCTTCGATATATTGGTCTCCCGCTTCTTGTTCGTCGACTAAAACGGTAATGATCTCGCCGCAATAGGGACAATAAATGTTCTCTTGAGCTAGCATGCTGCAAATGCTCTCCTTTAACCTTTTTTTATAAAAAAACACCGCCCGCTTAGGGTGATTTTCCGCTAAACGTTTACTGGGGGTGCTGGTATATCCTTGTTGGCTAGTGCTCTGCCCGGTTGATTCGCGCGTTTTAAAAACAGTGGGGGGCAATGACCAGGATCTGTAGCGACCCTTTAAAAGCCATGGCATATTAAACAGATTATTTAAGAAGCCTGCAACGGTTTAGGGTTTTATCTGTTGGCGGAAAACAGACTCACGCCATCGCGGCTGCACCCGTAGAGTGACTACGAATTTGCCTCAAAAGTTAAAAAATTCACTCTAATTTCAGCCCCTTGAACGCCCTCGCTACGATCCAACTGATTTATTTAGGATTATGCCCCTGCAGCGCAGGAGAACTTGTCAGGCATTTGGCCTAAAACATCGATAAGCGCAGGAGTTGTGGGGTGGTCAGAATTGAGTTGTTTCTACTTTACTCATAGGCCTGAATCTTCAGTCACATTCAGGGATTTTTATTACTTATGGTTACATTTGCTTAAAAAAGCTTTGCAATACTGGACAGATGATTGTTTTTGATTGAATATGAGTGGATATGCGTAACGATAAATTGACGCTGTGGCATCTTGTTTGGGCTCTTGTTGCATGAGGTTGGCGCAAGGAGAGTGACAAAAGGAGAGAGATATAGGGAGAGTGATATATGGAGAGTAGCGCAGGGCGGCAAAGCTTAAATACCGGTAGACGGCTACCGCAGATCGTTTCACGCGGCCTTGCTCGGCGTTTTAAATCTAAAAACTATAAAAATTTTCTTTGAATTTATTTAGGACCGTGTCATATGCCTTCCACTGTTAACGGTATTTCCTTCGCTACAGTACAAACAAGTATCGATAAGCTGATTGATAATCTAGTAAACATTACCGATGAAACGGGTGAATTCTTATTAAAGCTCGATGACGGCCGCGTAATTGATACCAAAGGTTGGAACGATTGGGAGTGGACCCACGGTATTGGTTTATACGGTTTGTTGAAGTATTGGGATATAAGCGGCGACGACAAGGCGAAACACATTATCGAAGACTGGTTTAAAAACCGCTTCGCCAACGGTACCCCCACCAAAAACATTAATACGGTATCGCCGTTCTTGACGCTGGCTTATATGCAGGAGCGAACTGGCCGGCGTCACTATTTACCTTATCTCGATACCTGGGCCGAATGGGTGATGCACGGGCTGCCGCGTACCGAAGAAAGCGGTTTCCAGCATATTGTTTTTAATTCGGAGAATTATCAACAGCTATGGGATGATACCTTGATGATGAGCGTGTTGCCGCTCACTAAAATTGGTTTGCTTCTCGAGCGGCCTCATTACGTTGAAGAAGCGAAACGGCAGTTTATGTTGCATATTAAGTACCTTGCCGACCCCAAAACCGGTTTATGGTTTCATGGTTGGACCTTCGATGGGCGACATAATTTTGCCGATGCGCGTTGGGCGCGAGGCAATTGCTGGGTAACCATTGCCATCCCAGAGTTTATCGAGTTATTGCAGCTTGCGCCAAATGATGGTCTGCGGATGTTTTTAACCGCAACCCTGGAAGCGCAAGTGAAAGCGCTGGCCCATACCCAGCATCAAAACGGTTTGTGGCATACGCTGTTGGACGACACCGGTTCTTACCTCGAAGCCTCGGCGACGGCGGGCTTCGCTTACGGTATTTTAAAGGCCGTTCGCAAGCGTTACTTGAGTGCCGACTACGAAGAGGTTGGTATCAAAGCTTTTAAGGCGGTGCTGGAAAATATTGACGACAGTGGTGAATTACAGCAGGTGTCTTTTGGAACCCCAGTATTTAACGAACTACAGGGTTATCGCGAGATTCCGCTCACCTCTATGCCCTACGGACAATCAATGGCGATTCTGGCTGCAGTCGAGTACATGAATCGCTTTATTTAAGGTCCGCTCTAATAATAACGAGTATTCAATGAAAGAGAAAAAAATAGGCTTAATTAATTACGCAGGCTATGGTTTGGGGGATGTTCTCGGTGCGGGTTCCATGGCCATAATCGGCGCCTGGGTATTATTCTTTTATACCACTTATTGCGGTATCAGCCCAATTCAAGCCGGGTTAATTTTTGCGATTGCTCGGATTCTCGATGCCGTGGCGAGCCCGCTGATTGGTTATATGTCAGATAATGCCGAGGCTAGCGCAATTGGTCGCCGTTTTGGCCGGCGGCATCTGTTTCTACTAATAGCCATTCCTTTAATTCCGAGTTTTGCCTTAATGTGGGTGAGTGGCCAGCACTTTTTGTACTATCTCTGTACCTATGTTTTCTTTGAATTAGTCTATGCATCGGTGTTAATACCCTACGAAACCCTCGCCGCAGAAATGACCGATGACTTTCGCAAAAAGGGCATGTTTGCCGGCGCACGTATTTTTGTCGGTCATTTGTCTGCCATCGCCGCCACCATTATGCCGGCTTGGATTGTTGCCGCCTTGGGGGGGAAAGATTCGCCCGACACCTTTTTAATTATGGGTGGTATTTTTTCCGTGATTTTTATGGTTGTTGTGGCGGTGGTGTATTTTACGACTTGGGAGCGCAAACGCAGCCCAGAAGAATTGGCGCTTATCCTTAGTCAGCGAAAGTCTTTAAGTAGTGTGATTAGTGGATTGTACCAAGGTTTAGGCGCTACCTTTAAGATACGCGCTTTTCGACTTCACTTGGGCATGTATCTTGGCGGCTACATTAGCCAAGATATTTTTAACGCGGCCTTCACTTATTTTGCTGCCTTTGCGCTGACTGCAGCCTTGGGGTTCGCTGCCAACGATTTGGTCTCTCTATCGTCGTACATGTTAGCCGGTATTTTTTCGGTGCAAACCTTGGCTGTGGCTGCCGTATTTGCTGCGGTAAGTTTTTTGCCGCGTTTTTATCCTGCCATTACCTACCGTTTCGCGGTGGCAGCCTATATTTTGGGTATAGTAGGCTTGGCATCGTTTTATTACTTAATCGAAGATCAGGCTGCAACACAGATGGCCTGGTTGGTGGTCGCGTTAATCTTTACCGGCATCGGTCGCGGTATTTTGAACTATATCCCATGGAATACTTATAATTACATGGCAGATGTGGATCAGATTGTTACGGGTATGCGTCGCGAAGGTAGCTTTGCCGGTGTTATGACCTTTACACGTAAAGCCGCCCAAGCGGTGGCGGTTTTTTCCGTGGGGGTTGCCCTAGAAGCTGGCGGTTTAGTAAAAGGAGAAAAATTGCAAAGCGAACAAACCATGCAATCGATTATTTTGATTATGACCGTGGGGCCAGTTATTGTGCTGCTAATGGGTTTTTGGGTTTCAACAAAATTTAAGTTGCATACCGATACTCACGCCATTCTAATGCGTGAAATTGCCCGTTTTAAACAGGGCAAGCGCGAGCCATCTAGCGAGCAAAGTCGGGCGGTTGTCGAAGATCTGACAGGTTGGCGTTACAGCCAGTTGTGGGGCAATAATTCGGTAGTGGCTTCCATTGAAAGGGGCGAAGTAAAAAAGACCAGTGCTTCGGCGACATAAAGCGCTACCGTTATAGTTTGAAGTTTGAGGGTTTTAAAGCACAAGTATATCTCGATTTAATTGGCTAACCTGAGTATTGCCCGATAAGCCCATCGCCACGCGCATTTCATTTTCAAAAATCGAGATAACATCGAGTACGCCTTGTTTCTTGCGTGCGCTAAGCCCGTAGACCCAGGGTCGGCCAATCATTACCGCATTGGCACCCAGGGCAATGGCGCGAATAATATCGAGGCCACTGCGTATGCCACCGTCGACAATGATGGGTATTTCACCGGCGATACGTTCGCCAATTGCTGGCAACGCCTGAATTGATGACAGCGCGCCATCTAATTGGCGGCCTCCGTGGTTGGATACGATAATGCCGTCGGCCCCGAGGGCTTTGGCTTGGTCGGCATCTCGCGGGTCTAGGATGCCCTTAATAATTAAATTGCCTTGCCAATTTTCTCGAATAGACTCAAGGGTTTGCCAGGTAACACTGGGATCAAAATTTTGCCCCAGCCAGGCCCAAAACTCGTCGATGCCTGCATTCTTTTTTAATGCTGGCGCCACATTTCCCAAATTGTGCGGCCTTCCACGAAGACCGACATCCCACGCCCAGTTCGGCTTGAGCATGGATTGCAACAGGCGTGCGGTTTGACGGCGCAGGGGGCTGCCGCCGGAAAGTCCACTGCGAATATCGCGGTAGCGCGAAGAGGGAATTGGCATATCAACGGTAAAAATTAAATTGGTCACTCCGCTGTTTTTAGCGCGTTCTAAAATGGCATTTAAAAAGCCGCGGTCTTTTATCATGTACAGTTGAAACCAGAACGGGCTGGTGGTTTGCCGGGCAACTTCTTCGATGGTGCATACGCCAACAGTGGATAGACTAAAAGGAATATTTTTTTGTTCTGCCGCCTGTGCCGCCAACACTTCACCGCGCCTAGCATTTAGGCCTGCAATTCCTACCGGTGCAAGAATTAGCGGCAGATTATAGCGGCGGCCAAATAATTCGCAGCTAGTATCAATATTTGAAATATCGCGCAGTACGCGTTGCCGAACATTAATGGTTTGTAAATCTAAAATATTATTCCGCAAGGTGGTCTCGCTGAAAGCGCCGCCATCGATATATTCAAATAAAAATTTGGGGAGGCGCTTTTTTGCCATAAGCCTATAATCTTCAATATTTGCAGGAATCACAGTCAGCGTCTCACGGTAAATGCAGTAAGTTAATTGTATCGTTTTTTATGCTTAAATTACAGGTTTAATAGCCTATAGCAGGTAGTGGGTTACGCTTATTTAAGCTATACCCAAAACACTTGAGATTTAGGTGTTAGGAGTGCGTCAAATTTTGTTCTTGGCAAGGCGCAACAACGCAGAATAGTCATTCTATTTAAGGCGGAGCAACACCGCCAAGGGCACTTAGGGGCGTGCTCATGAGGCCTAAATCTCAAGTGTTTTGGGTATATTTTCCGCGTTGTAAAAGTAGGGTGGGAGCAGGGCATATTTTTGCCGCTTAAAAACAGCGAATGGGTGAAGGGTACTTACTTT
>JAHQVY010000192.1 GCA_019634095.1 Cellvibrionaceae bacterium | reverse complement strand
TTGTCATAATCGGTGGTGATGTAGTCTTCTTGGAAATATAAGTCTTTAACTTCCCAGCCTTCGGTAGCGGTGGGATCGAAGTCATAGGTATTCACACCGTAAAAACGATCTTGGGTGAAGTCGGTGGTTATACCGCTATTTTCACGCATTAAATTGGCTTTGTTAACTTTTGGCTGGTTGTAATCTGCGGTGCTGGTACCAATCTGCGCCACCATTTCCAGGTCGTCGGATAACTGCCATGTGGCATTTAAGGTTAACTGGTCAAAAAGGGATTCGTTAAAATCTTCCCTGGCTTCGGTGCGGATGGTGGTATTTGAATAGCGGCCAAACACGACTTCTCTGTCGCCGTTATTGTTCAGATATTCTAATTCTTCGACCCGTCCAAGAGCTGTACTGCTTGTTCCGCCGGTTGAAATGTGGTGCTCATCTAGCTGGTTTTCTAAACTTCCGCGCAGGTAATCGAGGCTTAAATCGATATTGTCTGTGGGGCGATATTGCAAGGATGCGGTGATACCAAGGCGCTCTTGCTGGTTGTTCCAAACCGAGTAGCGGTTGCCACGGGAAAACCACAACTCCCCCGCTTCAAGCAGGGCGCCGGTGTCGGCATCCACGCTAGCGCTATTGTAGTCGCTGGTGGTTCTTTGCCGCCACCTGTAAGTGTTGTAGCCAAATTCACGGGATTTTCGGGTGCTGTAGGCCACAGAGGCCAAGGCACCGAAATTACCCCAAGTATTCGAGATCAAGCCAACAAAACGCTTGTCGAAATTATCGGTATTGGTATTAGTGCCACCTTGCACACCAATTACCGACTGCAGCCCATCGCTGTCGAAAGGCTTCGCCGTGTGCAAACCAACCGTGCCGCCAATGCCGCCTTCTTCTTGATCGGCAGAGTAGGATTTTTTTACATCAATTTGGTTAAATAGCTCGGAGGCAAAAATATTAAAATCGAAGGCTCTCGAACGGCCTACCGCGCCTCGGCTATCCATGGGTGATGACGATGTTCCCAGCGCTTCCATTCCGTTAATTTCTACACGGGTAAAGTCTGGGCCCATACCGCGCAAGGAAATTTGACGGCCTTCGCCACCTTCACGGGTAATGGCAACGCCCGGTATGCGTTGCAGTGAATCGGCTAAGTTTAAATCTGGAAAATCGGCAATATCTTCAGCAACAATAGAATCTTGCGCTATCAGTGCTTGGCGTTTTAAGTCTTTGGCTTGGATCACAGAGTTTCTAAAGCCTTTAATCAAGGTTTCTTCAACAGCCGCGTCTTGAGCCAAGGCAGAACTTGCATAAGTACCAGCTAATATATTTACGATACTGAGAGCTAATACACTTTTGACTTTATCGTTATTCTTGATCATGTGTCCCCTTTCTAACATTTTGCTTTATATTTATTGTTTACCGCGTGTCCCTTTTCCTTTACTTGTGTCGCCTCCCGTCTTGCTTTTGTCCTTTTTAACCGCTAATTGGCGTTAACATATAAGACCTTTGACACCGGTGTCAACGAAAAATTTAAAATTCCTAGCGTTGTGTAATACCGGCAGCGCTAGTTCACCCGTTAAGCGCGGTTTTCAACATGCTTAAGCTGTTCGATATTCGGGCTAAGGCGCTGTTGGTTAGCATCAAATAAGAAACAGCGCTGCGCATCAAAACTCAGCCCTAGGGTTTCATCTTCGCTTACTGGGCTATCCCCTTCCAATCGAATAACCACTTGTTGCTCAGCTTCATCGCGCAAATGTAAAAAGGTTTCAACACCCAAACGCTCTACCAGAAAAACCTTCCAACCGCTACCAGAGCGATCGAGCTGTAAATGCTCGGGGCGCACGCCCAAATGCACCTTGGCGTGTTCGGGGTAGTTGTGGGCCAGTGGTATCTGTTGCTGATTTTCCCCAATAAAGGTATTGCCCTTTATTGAGCCGGCTAACATGTTCATTTTGGGAATACCGATAAACTGGGCCACAAATTGGTTCGCAGGCTGCTCATACAGGGCCATGGGTTTGCCCACCTGTGCAACCACACCTTGGTTGAGCACAATAATCTTTTGCGCCATGGTCATGGCTTCCACCTGATCGTGGGTAACATAAATAACCGTGGAGCCAAACTCGCGATGCAGGCGCATTAGCTCGGCGCGCATTTGCACTCGGAGCTTGGCATCCAAGTTAGACAGGGGCTCATCAAACAAAATCAGCTGCGGTCGTTTAACAATGGCCCGGCCGATGGCCACGCGCTGGCGCTGCCCGCCGGAAAGCTCTGCGGGTTTGCGTTTTAATAGCGGGCTTAATTCCAGCATCTCGGCCGCTTCTTTAACCCGCGCAGCAATGTCTGCTTTGTTAACTTTTTGCAAGCTCAGGGCAAAGCCGATGTTTTCCGCCACTGTCATGTGCGGGTACAAGGCGTAAGACTGAAACACCATGGCGATGCCGCGCTTGTCGGGTGACACGTGGTTAACCACTTTACCGCCAATTTTTAACTCCCCGGAGGTGATATCTTCAAGACCGGCAATCATGCGCAACAGGGTCGATTTGCCGCAACCGCTGGGCCCCACAATAACCGCAAACTCGCCTTGTTCAACCTGTATATCAACACCTTTTACAATCTCCGTTTGCCGGTATTGTTTTTTTATATTAATCAGTTCAATTTTTGACATGTTGCTGCCCTTTTTAGCCTTTTACGCCGCCGGAGAATGTCTGCGTGAGGTACTTGCGAGCAAAGGAAAATGCAATCACCGCAGGCAGGGTATAAATCACCGCCAGCGCGGTAAGAAAGCCATAATCAATGGCGTCGACGCGCAGAAAGGCTCTAAACATGCCCAGTGGCAAGGTTTGAAGTTCCGGTGATGAAGTAAACATCAAAGGCATTAAAAAATCCCCCCACGCGTTAATAAATGCGAACAAACCCGCAGCGGCAAACCCCGGTAAAGCCAAGGGTATTAACACCCGCCGTACGGTTTGCATTTGCGATGCACCGTCTAGGGCGGCCGCTTCTTCGTAGTCTTTGGGAATCGCGTCGAAGAAGGTTTTCATTATCCAAATTGCCAATGGCAATTGCATGGCGGTGTGAATTAATACAAGCCCTAAATAGCCATCCACAAACGAGAAAATACGACTCAGCAGTATTTGCTGCTCCACGTTTTCGGTAAGCGTTAAAATAACATTATTCACCGCGCTATTAAGCCATAACATCACTTTGTACACCGGCACAATCAGCGCCGGAGGTGGCACAATGCGCACCAATATAATGGCGTATAACAACGGCCGCTTCCACCAGGCGCTAGTGCGCGATAAAGCATAACCACCAAAGCCCGCAAATACTAAGGTTAACAAGGTGGCCAAGCCCACAATAAGCACCGAATTAAATATCCAGCGCACTCCGCTTTCATTCACCAACAAGTTATAGAAATGCCCTGCCGTCAACTCTTTGGGCAGGCTTAAAAACTGCGTTGCCTGCGGGTCGAAGGCCGCGAGTAGAACCCAAAAAAACGGGATTACACAGAAAAAAGAAATGGCCACTAATGTGAGGTAGGCTTTCTTTTGCGTTGCTTGCTCAAGGTGCGTTTGTGCCTGCATCATTCGTTTATACCTCAACCTTTAACGCGCGCACGTACACTAAACCCAACACCATGGACACCACCAAACTAATCACCGCCACCGCGGCGCCGTAGCCCAGTTGAAAGGAGGTAAACGATTGATTGTAAATATAAATGCCGAGTATTTCTGTACTGTTCGCCGGGCCGCCGCGGCTCAAGGTATAAACCAAGCCAAAAATGGCGAAGGTGGTCACCGTAGAAATAAACAGGTAGAGAAAAATAGTCGGCATCATCATTGGCAGGGTGATGCGCAAAAAAATCTGTTTATCCGTCGCCCCGTCCACCCGCGCAGCTTCGTAGATATCCTTGGGAATGGCGGCCAAGCCAGAGGTTAACAAGATCATGGAAAAGGCGATGCCGCGCCAGGTGTTAACAATAATGATGGAAAATAAGGGAAAGGTGTACAGCCATTGCTGAGGCGCTATACCAAACCACGCGATGATGCGATTAAGCGTGCCGTATTCGCCACTGGCGTACATAGAAATCCACAAGAAACCCACCACCATTTCTGGCACCGCATTGGGCAGGCAAATAATGGCATTAAAAATCGACTTATATTTTACCGGCTGCTGCAAACACAGCGCGGCGGCGAAGCCGAGAACGAATTGACCGATAACCGCGGAGCCAATCACAAACACCAGGGTCACTTTCAGGGAATTCCAAAACAGCGGGTCGCCAAACAAGCGGGTGAAATTGCGCAAGCCGACAAAGGACGACTCCTTGGCCGCAAAGCCTAATAAGGCATCGTTGGTCAAGCTTAATGAAAAGGCATAGAACGCTGGAAATACAATAAAAGCGCCCATTAATAACAGCGCAGGCGCCATCATAAGACGGTAGCCCAGCTGCCTTTTGGTTTCGAAACTAAGTGTCATTTTTATTTTTATTCCTTACTGATTGCCTCGTCGCCGAGCACACTGCTCACGTAATTCACTAATAATTGTTGCGCCCCTTCAGCATCTTCTCGACCGATAAGCAGCGCCTCTGTGGCTCTGGCCACACCGGCCATAATCACATTTGCACCCACCGTGGTACGCAGCGCCCGGGCTTGTGGCAGCTGTTGGTGCGCTTCGCTTAATGTGCCTAAGGCGGCATATTGCGGGTGCTGCTTTGCATCCATACGCGCGGGCACATTGCCGAGTTTTTGCGCGTAGGCTAAGGCCACATCCACCTCGCCCAAAGCCAAGGCTAATTGGGTGGCCAAAGGCCGTTGCCGAGACTGGGCGTTAACCGCCCAGGCGTAAACCATGGACGCCAAAACAAAGGGCTGCGAACCGTCGACACTGGGAATTTTCCAGGTGCCCACGGCCTGCTCAACATTGGCAATGGGGTTGCGGCTGTTCGCGCCCCAGTCAAACACCCGGCACCAGGTGCCGCAGGTGGTAATCATTAATTGCCCTTTGGGAAACATCTCGTATTTTGGAATGACCCAAGGCTCTGGATTTAGCAAGGGTTTCACCGGCATCAAGTCTTCACGGATCAGGGTTTGATAAAATTCAAAGGCTTGTCGCGGGGCGTCTTCTGCCAACCGATAGCGGCCTTGCTTATCCAAAAGTTTATACTCGGAAAACCCTGCGAGAAGGTAGCGGTAGCCTTCGGTGTAAGCGCCCATCCCCCAGGTGAGCCCGGCGGGAAATAATAAAGGAAATTGACCCGTACGCGTTTTTATTTGCCTGGCGCGGGCGAGCAGATCTTGCCAGTCTTGCGGCTGTGCGGTGCTAATCGCCAATTTTTCCAGTAGATCATGGCGGTAATAAAGTTGCTCGATGGCAACGATCGAGGGCACCGCATAGCTGCGGTCGTCAAAGCTTCCCTTGGCCAGGGACTTAATTAGCTCGGGTAAGTGCCGATAGCCGGGCCACGCTTGCATTGCGGGGCTTAAGTCCGCCAAATACCCCGCCGCCGCCAGGTCGTCTAGCTGCAGGTCTCGAGGAATGGTAAACACATCCGGGGCATTGCCGGCGCGCAACTCGGTAACCAACTTGGTGAAATAATCCTGCGCCGGGGCTGGGTATTCAACAATTTTTAAGTTGACACCCACTCGGGCTTCAATCACCTCTTCAAGACTGTACAAGGCGGCCAGTCTCGCCGAACGGTGCTCCGCAATAATCAAGGTGGGCTTTTTAATGGTTTCGGCCGCAACCGCACCGGTAACAGCGGCACCGGTAACAAAAAGCAAGCCACCAGCGAACTGGGCGAGTAATTGGCGAATATTAAGGCTCATGATCGAGCGTACCTTTTTATAATCGTTATAATCGTTATAATCGAACACTGCTTTTTTATAATCGAACGCAGCTTTGCATGATCGAATTCACTTCTCCATGATAAATCGCAGCCATTTAGGCCGGCCCAACACATAAGCCAATACACACCAATAACTGAGCGACATCACTTTTTACACCCTAGTGGCTCTTACAGGCTGAGCTACACAGAAATCACATTTTTTAATATCACGAATCTTGACACCGGTGTCAAGGTAAAATTAAATAGCCCAGTCAGGCATCCCAAACAGGGTGCGCGCCCTAACATCAATAGCGTGAAGTGGCAACGGCAGATGTTCAGCTGTGCTGCACTTACCTAAACCGAGGAAACAATCAGTGACGCTCAGATTGGCAGTAATAGGTTGTGGAAAAAAAGCCACCCAATACATAGACACCTGGATCTCACGCCCCGAGTTGGCGCTGCAAGCGGTGATGGACCCCAATGCTGAGGCGATGGCAAATGTCCGCGCTATTGCCAAGCGACAGGGGGAACAGGATCAAGAGCAACCGGGACAGGCACTCCCCGAGTGCTTCGATAGCTGGGAGGAGCTGCTGCAATCGCAACACGCCGCTTTGGATGCGGTGTATATCTGTACGCCCCACGCCAACCATGCCGAGCAGGCGGAGATGGCCTTGCAGCTGGGCTTAGATGTGTTGCTGGAAAAGCCCATGGTGACCAGTGTGGCGGAGGCGCAGCGCCTTATTGCCGCGCAGCAAGCCTCGGGGAAAACCTTAGTGGTTGCCTATCAAGGTGGCTTATCCCCTCTGGTTCAGCAATTGAAACGCGATATTGCGGCGAAAACCTATGGCGAGCTGGTGAGTGTTACCGCCTCTATTTGGGAAAATTGGGCCACTACCTACAAAGGGCACTGGAAGCAAATTCCCGCTATTTCGGGCGGCGGTTTTATGTTCGACACCGGCGCGCATATGATGAATACCGTTTCCATGTTAATGAGCAGCCCACTGGGAACGGTGAGCGCCAATATGCAAAATTTGGAGTATCCGGTGGACATAGTCACAGTAGTGAGCGGTGAGCTGTTAGACGGCACCTTATTCAATTTGCACGCCTGCGGTAACAGTATTCGCTGCAGCTCGCGCATAGAATGTTACTTTACCGAATATGTGGTGCGTATTTGCGCCTGGGGACGCTGGATAGAAATTGAAGATAGCCAGGGAAATGTGCAGCGCAAGGAGCAGGAGTCTGCCAACAATTTAATGAACGTTTTCCAGCAAACTATCCGCGGCGACATCGCCAACCCTTCCGATATTCAACAGGGTTTGGCGATGGCCAAGTTGTGGGATGGCATTAAGCTCTCCGCAGCCCAAGACGGTAAAGTGGTTAACATAGACCCCACATAAAACCAGCCGCGTAAACCCCGCCAGGTATTAGTCCTGGCGGGGGTTTTTTTCGGCTTTTTCAGCCAGCATTAATTTGCGGGGCTTTTTAAAATATGTCTGTTTCGGGGCCCCCTCTTCCAGGGGTACAGGGCGCCCCCAATTTTGCATCATCCACCCGCTGGTATGCGGCTGGTGAGCCCAGTTAACCGCATTGGCCAGAATTTGGATAATGTGTGGCTCGCGGTAAATTGGAAAGGTCTCATGCCCCGGCGAGAAAAAGAAAATACGCCCGCGACCGCGCTGAAAAGTACAGCCGCTTCTCAGTATTTCGCCCCCTTGATACCACGAGCTAAACACCAGCTCATCGGGGTCGGGAATATCAAAGGGTTCGCCGTACATTTCAGACTGCGGCAATTCAATGTGCGGGGGTATATTATACGCAATGGGGTGAGCGGGCTTTAGGCACCACAAGCGCTCTCGCTCACCGCCTTCAGCTTCACGCCAACTTAAATTACAACTGGTGCCCATAAGCCGTTTAAACAATTTACAATGGTGGCCGCTGTGTAACACGATAAGCCCCATCCCCGCCAACACCCGCGCCTGAAGTTTATCGATTAGCGCATCATCCAGTTCATCGTGGTAACGATGCCCCCACCAAATCGCCACATCGGTTTTATCTATAAGCGTTTGTGGCCAGCCTTGATGCGGGTCATCTAGCGCGGCCAAGCTGAGGTTAAAGCCAAAGGGGCGCAGAGCATTCACAATACAACCGCCGATGGTTTCAGGGTAAACCGCTTGCACGTCTTCGTCTTCTTGCTCGTGGCGACATTCATTCCACACCGTTACGTTTAACATGGCAGTATTTCCTTTTCAGGTACTGGGTAATCTTGAACTTCCAGCAACAGTGTTTGCAGCGCTGTGGCCACGCCATTGGCAAGAATATAACTTAACCAATAACTCACCCGTTCACGAAACACCGCGGACTGTTTTAACTCAGCGCTAAATACCTTATCAAAAGACAAATAGGCCTCTACAAGCTGGTCGATGTGATCCCAGTGGGTTTTACGTATGGCCAATAACGCCGCGGCGTAAGGGTCTTGCACTTCAATAGGCTCCCCTTTTTGGTCGAAGGCCATGGTGTATCTCAACCAACCGGCAACGGCAAAACACAAGCATTCCACCTCTTGCTGTTGCGCCAGTCTTTCAACAATGGTGCTTAACAAGCGCTGGGGCAATTTCTGCGAACCATCCATCGCGATCTGATAAATACTGTGATGCAAAACCGGATTACTAAAGCGTAATAGCAGCTCCTCAATATAGTTATTCAAATCGAGCCCCTCGGGGGCCTTTAAGCTTGGCAGTATTTCACGCTGCATCATATGGCGCAGGAAACGCAGCATATCCGTGTCGCGGATCACTTCATCCACATACTGGTGGCCTTTGAGAAAACCCAGGTAAGCTAAGGCGGAGTGAGCGCCATTTAGCAATCTTAATTTTGCTTTTTCAAAGGGCTCGACATTCTTCACCAGCATAACCCCCGCTTTCTCCCACGCGGGGCGGGATAAAACAAAGCTGTCTTCAATAACCCATTGGCTAAAGCGCTCCGTTTTTACCAAACCCAGATCCCGGTACCCTTCCCTCGCTTGCTGTTGGATATCGTCTGGGGTGGTAGCCGGCACAATGCGGTCGACCATGGTTGCGGGGAACGCCACATTCTGTGCAATCCAGCCGGCCAATTTATCGCGCAGCTGGCTGTCACTCAGCTGGTCGACAAAGGCCATCACCAAAGCGCGCAGTGTTGCGCCGTTATTGGGTAAATTATCGCAACACAGAATGGTTACCCCAGGGGCGTTTGCGGCCAAACGTTGCTGCAGGCTGCTAACAATAAAACCCAGCGCAGATTTCGGCGTATCGGGATGGTTTAGATCATGGACAATAGTGGCATCACTCAGGTTAAGTTTGCCCGTGGCTGGGTCATAACAGTAGCCTTTTTCCGTCACCGTTAATGAAATAATTTTAGTGTCTGCCTGAGCCATTAAGGCGATTACACTAGCGGGGTCTTCGGGCGCCACCAGCACTTGGGTTACCGACTGCACTAGCTGCCAACGTCGGCCACACACATCGGATTCCACCACGTTAAATAAACCGTCTTGCGGGTTTAGCTGCTCTCGCACGGTTTCACTGCGCAGTGAAACGCCGGCTATATACCAAGGGTCTTCTGCTTGCAGCTGATTGACTTTATCGGTGTACCACGCCTGATGCGCGCGATGAAACGCGCCAATACCCAAATGCACAATACGCACCGGGTGCTTGGTTGAACGGTAGGTGTTTGTCTGTTGCTCTTCGAGCAAGGCCAAATTGAGTCGGTTCGCTGACATTTATTGGTTCCCAGCGTTTGTAGATGATATTGATGAATTTATGAGTCATTTGTACTCGGCAAAAACGGGCAGCACACCTGCTCCCACTTAAAAGCGGTCTGAATAAACTTTACTAAGGTGCCGCGAAACTCAGTTATAAAGACATTTGACACCGGTGTCAAATGTCTTTATAACGGGTGTTTAGTGCACGGTCTCGAACTAAGCGCGGTTCGCGAAGACTAAGACGCGCTTACTCACTCGGGCTAAACTCACTCGGGCTAAGAGCCAGCCGCGCGGCGCGCCATCAGCCGCCCAATCTATGAGCGTTGTTCGTACTGGGTGCTGTTCATGCCAGGTGTTTTTCACGCTAGATGTTATTCGCGATAAGTACATGCATTTAATTTGATAAGGTGCATTCGTTTAGAATCCAGACACCTATCGGCGCTAAAGAAATAATCCTAAATTAATCAGTTGGATCGTAGCGAGGGCGTTCAAGGGGCTGAAATGAGAGTGAATTTTTTAACTTTTGGGGCAAGTTCGTAGTCACTCTACGGGTTATCTACATGGAGGTAGTGTATTTCCGAAAGTTTGCTGGGAGCAAACTCGGTGCAGTCGCAAAATTGAAAAAACGCTCTCATTTCAGTTCATTGGGCGTCCGCGGTAGATTCAAACGATTAATTTAGGATAATAACCGAGTGGCACTTAATGTAGCGGCAGCCCCCGGGTTAGCCGGCGTTTTGCCCAGGCGGAGCAACACCGCCAAGGGCACCTCATGAGGCCGAAATATCAAACGCTACCGGTAGATAACGCTGGGTAAATAGGAATGGGCAACATGCCCGGGCTTTCTTAGCTTCTGCAAGCCTTGTATCTAAAAGGTTGCAGGCTTAATTAAGTGCTATTGAATATTAGTGCTACTGAATAAAAGTTAAGGCGCATCTCTGGCAATGTATAGCCCCCTTCGCTACAACGGGATTTTGCGATGTTAATCACCTAAACTCAACTATTGAGAAGTATTTTAGCCTTAGCAGCCATGGCGCCCCACAATATGTTCAATGAAGCGCTTAATTTTTCTGGCAAAGTTCATAGATATAGATGAACATTCCCCGCAAAAGCCATTCACATTTAAACGCAGCCGAAAAGAGCAGGTAAGACAATATGGCATCAGTGACCATTATGGATGTAGCCCGTCACGCAGGCGTATCCAAGAAAACCGTATCACGGGTCATCAATAACGAAGCAAACGTTAAAGACGAAATGCGTGAAAAAGTTAATCGCGCCATCCAAGAGCTGGGGTTTAAGCGCAACCCACTAGGCATGGCGCTAGCCAAAAACCGCTCACTGTTTATTGCACTTTTATCCGACAATAGTAGCCCCGGATACTTAATGAATTTACAGAAAGGTATTTTGCAAGGCTGCAGCGAAGAACAAATGGGCCTATTTTTATACGACTGCGATTACCGCTCGCCGACCTTAGTGCAAGAAGTTGAAGCGTACATTGATAACACCCTGGTGGATGGCTTAATTTTGCGCCCGCCAATGTGCGACAAACTGGAACTGCTGGAAATGCTGGACCGAAAAAATGTCGCCTATATTCGCATTGGCCCTAAAGATCTAAACCGCGGCGAATCGCTCGGCTTTAATTCCGCCAAAGCCAGCTACGACATAACCCATTATTTACTTAAACTGGAACACCGCCACATTGGTTTTATTCTTGGCCACCCAGAGCAACGCTCCAGTCAACTTGGCGAAGAGGGTTTTCGTAAAGCCTATAAAGAAGCCGGGCTTAAAGTGAATGAAGCACTTATCGCCCAGGGCTATTACACCTATCAATCGGGTATGGATGCCGCCGCCACACTGCTGAATAACACCCCTAGGCCCACGGCCATATTCGCAGCTAACGATGAAATGGCCCTGGGTGTATTGTATGAAGTTCAAAGTAGAAACTTAAAAGTCCCGGCAGATATTTCTATTTGCGGTATCGACGACATTGCGCAATCCACCAAGGTTTGGCCCAATCTCACAACCATACGCCACCCCTTGTTAACCATAGGATATCAAGCGGCCTGCTTACTTATCGGCCGCTTGAAAAACAAAAAAACCGCAGGCCCGGCCAGAGGGCCGGATGGCACCCAGATTTTTGACGGCGAATTAGTGATAAGAGCATCGACTAGCACTGCTCCCAAGGCGATAGAGGTTGGCACCTAACGCCGTTTTAGTGAAACAGTGGGTGATTTCAAAATATGCCGGTGGCTCGTAATTGGTATGGCATACCCGCTTCGCCCCGCCCGATGTTGGCACTTAGGGGAATCTTTCCTCAAAGACACCGGCAGAGAAACAGCACTGGCCATCGGCTTTATACCCGTAGCGAATGTATAGATCAACCACGATTTTCAAATGGCTTTCCATCGGGAATACTTCTAAAAATAACTGTCAAAATTATCTGAAATGAATTTCTTTGCCTTATGCTTATCGGGTTCATTAACCGTTAAAATAAACTCCTTTAAAATGCTTTCCGATATCGCAGTTTTGCTGCTC
>JAHQVY010000191.1 GCA_019634095.1 Cellvibrionaceae bacterium | reverse complement strand
GCTACAGCCGGCGCCACAGTTTGGCACGCGGGGTATTGGGGTTTGTGCAATGCCGCGATCAGACGCCAAAACTTCTTGCTGGTCATTAAAACTCAAATTAAAAAACATCTTGGTTTTTTCAGTGGAGGTACCCCAAGACAAGTTAAATTCCTGGGTTTGCCCATCACCTTGCTCGAACTGGCCAATATAGGTTTCCAGGCCAAAACCTTGATATTCTTTTTTAGTAATAATGTTAACCACACCGGCAATAGCATCTGCGCCATAAATTGCCGAAGTACCATCTTCCAATACTTCAATGCGATCAATAATAGAATTGGGAATGGTATTTAAATCTGTGGCAGACGACACCCCGCTCGCGGAAGAGCCGTTCACCCAACGCACCCCATCCACCAATACCAGCACCCGCTTAGACCCTAAATAACGTAAATCAACCTGTGCGGCGCCGGCGCCAATACCGCCACCATCCGGGGGAAAACCGAAATTCCCCGAGCTGTTAAAGCGCGTATTTAACGCCCCACCCGAAGTAGGCAAACGCTGTAAAAAATCGGCGACGGATGTCATACCACTGCGCTTTAGATCTTCTTCAGAAATTGAAGTGATGGGCGAGGTTTGATCCAGCGGATCGATGCGAATACGCGATCCGGTGATTAAGATTTCTTCAATTTCATTTTCCTGCGCAACGGCGGACGCCGAAGACAGCAACGCAGCCACCAATGATGAGCAGATAGAAAACGCTAGCATGCTAATTTTATGCATTATTTAATTCCTATGCGGGTTTAGATAAAAACAACTACGGAACTTGAAACAAACAGCGCATCGTATAGAACCATCAACAAGTGAAGTGTTGGCCTAAGGAACGTGCACGAAATAACTTCCCATTTTGGCTTGATCTAAACCGCGCTGCTGGTGCTGCCAAAAGGATCAAATAAACGAGTATGCCTAGCTTTTTACACCTAAGAAGCAAGACTTATATCGGCGCTAAATTATGGAGGTTATTTTCTGCACGCCGCTTATTCGCGGTAAAAAATTAGCCTGTTTGCAATTTATTAACGTATAGCTGGCGAATCCCTTCAAAAAATTCAACAAAATAGTGAAACTAATCGTAGCTACCGCGGTCGCCCCACCCCGCTGTCAATCGTTCTGTCATCAGCATTCGCTTGAGCAGTAAAAGGTCTGCGATGCCCCTTCGCAGGAAGGGCAGAATTCCTGCTACAGATTCAAAATCCAAGTGGATAGCGGCGATGGCAGGTTCCAACGCACAGACAGTGGCTCAATGGGCGCCAATTATCGCGCCTTAATAAAAACCATAACGCAAAGCTCTGGCAAATGTGGATTCGCGACAATCCACTTTTTTGCTTCCAAGTTAATAATGGGAGCCGCCTCAACACAAGACTTGCGGATACATAAAAATTTATTCTCAAGCGGGCTTTGCAGCCGGGGTAAAACTGATAGCCTGTTCGCTTCACGGCGATTAAGATTTTCATCGGCACAATTTAACTGCAACGCTTGCTCAAACCGGCTTGGCAAAACACACCAGCCTTGCGTTCAGTCACTGATTCAATAAGAGACCCCGCACCATGAACTTAACCCCGCTCCTGTTTCTATTTACTGTATTTTTGGCCCCCTTCAGTGTTGCCGCAATTGGCGATCGCTTCCCCTCGGAAAAAAAAGTGATTAAAGACCCCACTACCGGCGTGACTCTCGCCTTTTTAACCACGCAAAACGCCGGCGACCGCAAAATTTACCCCACCCACCCACAGTGGACTGCCGATGACAACTGGCTGGTATTTCGCTCCAACCGTGTACCTGGCGAAGCCATGGCAGTAAACGAAGACAGCGGCGCAATTGTGCAAGTGACGGAAGGCGGTTACTTCGGCATGTTAATGAACGCGCACAAATCCATGAAACTGTATTTGATGCGCGACCCGAGCTCGGCAGCGAACCGGCAGCCTCGCTATGGCAACAACACTGCCGACAAGCAAATTATTGAAGTGCAACTCGAGAGCTTATTTCGCGATAGCGCCGCCGGAAAGCTAACCAGCGCTGCACACTACCAGAGACTGGTAGGCACGGTACCCGCCAGTATGCGCCCCGGCGGGGATTTAGCCCTAGATGCCAATGAAGACCTTATTTACTTTAATATTGGCCGCGAAGAAGCCGCGCGGCATTTAGCGCCCGGAGAGAAAATTCGCGGCAACTTTGGCCCGCGTAAAATGGGCGCCGGCCCCGGTGGTATCGCCAGCATGAATATTAAAACCGGCAAAATTGACATAGCGGTAATTACCCCTTTTAAACTGGGGCATATTCAAAGCAACCCTTGGTTAACACGGGAACTGGTGTTTTGCTGGGAAACTGGCGGTAAATCGCCACAGCGCATGTGGACCGCAAAAGTCGGAGAAAAACCCCAAGCCCTGTACCCAGAAAAAGCCTTTGAATGGGTCACTCACGAGGCCATCATCAGCCGAGATGAAGTGGCCTTTGCCCTGATGGGACATCGCAAAATAGGCACCAATGACGGCTGGGGCCCCGCTGGTACCCGCGCCAAACCCACCGGCCTAGGAATTATTAACCTGCGCAATAAGCAGATGCGCATCGCCGGGCAAACACACACTGGCAGCGGCTTGTGGCATGTGCACGGTTCGGCAGATGGCCGCTGGGCCGTGGGGGATGATTTCGATCGCAATTTATATCTTATCGATCGTCGCACCAGTGCCATCACACTGCTTACTAGCGGCCATAAAAAAACCGCCCGCGATCATGTGCACCCCACCTTTAATCGGGATGGAAGTAAAATTCAAATTCAATCCGCTATGCTCGCCGCAGACGATAAGAGCTTAAACATTGTTGTTGTTTATTTACCTGAATCCCTCTTAAGCAAAACCGATAACAGAGCAAACCGATTCGACTAAGCGCTGCGATAAACCACTACAACGCCGCTATAACTCCACTACAAGTCCACTATGGCAGTGTCGAAGCGAGTAGTTGTTGCCACCCGATGAAAAATGAATTTAAACCGGCTAAATCTCTACGGTACAATTTACCGCCCCAGCTAGCTTGACGCTTGAGGCCGAGGGCGAGCTACTCGTTCAATTTAAATAAAATAAACAGCTACAATGCTCTCTACCGCCCAATAGGAATACATCCGTGCGACGCCTACCCAGATTTTTCACAGCTTTTGCCGTTTTATTAATCAGTACAACCTCAGTTTTAACGAAAGCCACCGCAGCCGCGGCTAAACCAAGCGAGGCCACCCCTTTGCTGCGCTTTGCCGATATTCACAAGGATAAAGTGGCTTTTGTACATGCTGGCGACATCTATATAGCGCCAACGCAAGGTGGGCAAGCGTCTCAGCTCACATCGGGAACTGGCCTAGAATTATTTCCAAAGTTTTCGCCCGATGGCAAATACATCGCGTTTTCTGCCGAATACAGCGGCAATCGCCAGGTGTACGTTATGACCGCCAAGGGCGACAATTTAAGGCAGCTCACCTTCTACAATGACGTGGGAAAAATGGCGCCGCGAGGGGGCTTTGACTACCGCATTTTAGATTGGACCCCCGACGGCAAACAGGTGCTGGTTCGCGCTAACCGCTTGCCCTGGGGGCGACGCATGGGGCGGCCCCTGCTGGTGCCGGTGGATGGCGGCATGCCACAGACCCTAGCGGTGCCTGAATCCGGTGGCGGGATGTTGTCGCCAGACGGCAACACCTTTCTCTACACGCCCATAGACCGCGAGTTTCGTACCTGGAAACGCTACCGTGGCGGCCGCGCGCAAGATGTGTGGACCTACAACTTGGCAAGCAACCAAAGCCAGCAGCTAACCAAGTACCCAGGCACAGACCAGCACCCCACTTGGGTGGGGGGCAACATTTATTTTGTCTCCGACCGCGATTACACCCTCAATCTCTATCGCTACCGAGCCGGCAGTAGCCCCGAAAAAGTCACGCACCACAAAGACTTTGATGTACTGTGGGCCAGCGCCGGGCCGCAGGCAATCGTTTATGAAAATGGCGGTTACCTTTATCGCTTCGCAGCCAACAGCAACACCACAGAGAAGCTGCACATCACCGTGCCCGGTGTGCGCCCCCATACCCGCGCAAGTTTTAAAAATGTCGCCGCTACCATCGAGGCTTACGATATCTCCCACGATGGCAAACGCGCGCTAATTTCCGCCCGGGGTGAACTCTTCACCTTGCCGCAAAAACACGGCCCCATACGCAATATCACACGTACACCTGGCATTCGGGAAATGAGCGCGAGTTGGTCTCCCGATGGTAAACAGGTGCTTTACCTCAGTGACGCAACCGGCGAATACGAAATTTACATCCGCGATCAACAGGGCAGCAGCGAGCCTCAGCAAATTACCCAGGGCAATCGGCTTTGGAAATACCCGCCGGTATGGTCTGCCGATTCAAAACAGGTGGCCTGGTCGAATAAGCAGCAAACACTCTGGGTGAAAAAGCTTGGCAAAAAGGCGGTTAAGGTAGACAGTTCCCGTGTTAACGATATTAGCGACTACCGTTTCTCTCCTGATGGCGCCTACCTCGCATACGTTAAGCAGGCAAAAAACGGGCTATCGCAAATTTGGCTTTACGATATAAAACAAAAGCGCTCTCGGCAGTTGAGCGATGGCAGCACCGCCGACTGGTCGCCAGTGTTCGACCCACAGGGCCGCTACCTGTATTTTCTATCCAATCGCGATTTTCAATTAACCTTTAGTGATCGTGAATTTAATTACCTTTACAACCGCTCAGGCAGAATTTATGCGGCTCCGCTACACAGCGCTGTGAAAATGCCCGGCACCATTCACAGCGATGAAGTTGGCGCGGCGAATAACCCCGCAGAGAAAAAAGGGGAAAAAGGCAAAAAGAAAAATAAGCCCGCACTCAAAGCGATTACCCTTAACAGCGAGGTGATGCGCCAGCAAACCGTGGCCTTGTCCGCCGCTGCCGGCAGCTATCGCGCTCTATCCGCGCTTGAAGACGGCGTGCTGGTTATCGACACCACCAACAGCGCAGGCGGCGTTTTGAAAAAAATCGCCATTGACCATGAAGCCAAAATAGACACCATTGCCGAGAAAATTGATGGCTACCGCTTGGCCGCTGGCGGTAAAAAACTGCTGGTTAAGCAAAAAGAACATTTCTCTATTATTGACATTAAGCCAAAGCAAAAGCTCGCCGAGCTTCGGCTTGATATGAGCAACTTACAACTGCGAGTAGACCCCAAATTGGAATGGCCGCAAATGTATACCGATGCTTGGCGAGTGCTGCGCGATTGGTTTTACGACGCCAATTTGCACGGTAACGACTGGCAAGCCATTTACGATAAATACCGCCCGCTTGTGGACTATATTTCCCACCGCAGCGACCTCGACTACATTCTCGGTGAAATAGCGGGTGAGCTGAATGCAGGGCATATCTATGTGCAAAGTGGCGACGAACCCAGTGTTAAGCGAATAGAAGGCGGGCTGTTGGGTGCCGATATCCTGCCCCACGCCTCGGGATATTTTCAAGTGGGCAAACTGTTCGCAAGCGAAAACTGGCACCCGGATTTTAGATCGCCGCTCACCTCAGCCGGTGTTAAGGTTGCCGAAGGCGAATTTATTATTGCGGTGAATGGTGTCTCGACGCGTTCCGTAAAAAATTTCTACCAGCTAATGGAAAACACCGCCAATAAAATTACCACATTAAGCGTATCACCCAATGCCAATGGCAAACCCGCCCGCGATATACTGCTTAAACCCATCGCCAGGGAAACTAATCTGCGCTATCTCACCTGGGTTAAAGAGCGCGCCGCTTACGTCGAAAAACTCTCCGGTGGCCGCATCGGCTATATTCACCTCCCCAATACCCAAGTACCCGGCAACCGCGAATTGTTTAAGCAGTTTTTGCCACAAGTGAACAAAGAAGCGCTGATTATTGACGACCGCTACAATGGCGGCGGTTTTATTCCAGACCGCATGATAGAGCTGCTCGCACGCAAACCGCTAAATTACTGGAAAAGTCGCGGCCTCGCGCCACAGGCAACCCCGTTTTATCATCACAACGGCCCCAAAGTGATGCTGGTTAATGGCAATTCCGGTTCCGGCGGCGACGCGCTTCCCTACTACTTTAGAAAGCTGGGTCTGGGTAAAATTATTGGCACGCGAACCTGGGGCGGACTGATCGGTATTTCGGGTAACCCGGGCTTAGTCGACGGCGGACAAGTGCTGGCAGCTACTTTCCGTTTTCTCGATACCGACGGCGAGTGGGCGGTAGAAAATGAAGGGGTTACACCCGATATCGAAGTCATCGATCGCCCCGAACTTATCGCTCAAGGAAAAGACCCTTCTATAGAGCGCGCGGTTGACGAGTTGTTAAAGCAGCTACCCGCCACACCGGCCAAGCCTATTCAAGCACCAGCAGCGCCGAGTGACTTTCGATAAATCGGTTGCAGCCTAACTAGCGCCTTTGGGACGTTAGTTAGAGTTAATTATTGATACGGTAGGTGGTGGCCGCGGGAATTGACTAAAATATTGATGGAAAAGGCCATGATGACCGGGGCCGTGCATGGCCTTTTCTACCCGCCCAACATGACCACGGTAGAAGCAAACAGATTCGCTTAAACTCCAAACTATACCCAAAGCGTTTGAGATTTAGGTGTTAGGAGTGCGCCAATTTTTGTTCTTGGCAAGGGGGGTACTAATAAGGCCTAAACTTCATTCGCTACAGGTATGTTAAGGGTTTAAGCCAATACTGAAGTTAATGTACTTTATACTTGCTCACTCTTTTTTATAGAGCGACACCTTGTAAAGGTCTAAATACTTTTTAAAAAATTTCCCTTTTATTTTATAATTATGTATGAGATCGACTTTACATTGAAATAGATTTTGGAAATCCAGCCACAGCAAAAGTATTATTCGCGATGCCTCTTCCTTATCTTTATTGGTGAGGCTCACGAGCAAATCAATATCACTTTCCCCCTCTACAAAACGGCCATCCACAACCGATCCAAATGCATGTAATTGCTGCACGCCATAATACTGGCAAATGGCGAGAATATCGGATTTTTTGCTAGTAATAATTGGGTGAATTTCAGCCATGGCTGTGTACCTCGATAGCCGCAATCAGTGATTGAAAAAAATCGTCATCCAATGCAGGCAAAAATCGTACTTTACGTTTTTTATTTGGACTAATATCTTGCACTTTAGATTGGTAATTACCCTTGCTATCGAAGACATGACCGGTGCCAATATGAATTGCACATTGATTTTCACCTTTATTTAGCAACAAAAATGGCGCCTTCCATTCGTATAAAGCAATACCCATAGAGGGAAGTATTTGGTCTAGGAGCGATTTGCGAATTTCGCAGCTTTGATTCCAGTGCTTTTCCGCAAGCGGGTGACACTCGGTATTGTTTGATGGATTAACATAGAGCCCCGCAACACTGATAAACAAATCGATATCGCGCATAGTTTCACTGAAAATAGCCAAAGGAATTTTATCGATTGGAAGTGGGTTTTTCTTTTTATCTATAAACCTAAGTTCAGCTGTTTTGGTATGAGCAGATCCGTATACCTTAGCGCTATCGCCAAGTTCATAATCGTGTACTCCAAACTCTGCAATAAACTCGTCTGCGGGGTATCGAAATCGGATCACGCCTTCACTATCAACCAGCCCAGGGGTGGACCATTTACGGGCTTTACATAACTGTGCTAGTTGATCTTTTTTTACAATATAATCGCAAAATTGGGAATCCTGAAAAACCGGCGTACCATTGTCTAACGGTGGGCGATAAACCTCTCTAAAAGCCTGCTTAAAAGCTTGGGTTTTACTGTGAATCACAAGAAATTTCTGCCATGCTAACTGGAGTTCTCCCGAGCTTGTAGCCGGGTGCCACACTCTTAACGTGCACGCTTCTAGCTGGAGTGCTGTTGGCTGTTTATCAATTGTGACGAGCTGGTCTTCGTGCCATATACATAACTCAGTGAGGTTTCCTTGGGTAATTTCCCAGATTAACGATCTCGCAGAATGTTTGACGAGAGGATGACTACAATAGTACGTCTGCCAACGAGCATAACTTAGGTTTGGCGCTTGAAAGATCTGAGACTCGAGTCGCTTTCGCTGGACCACTAAGGTGTCTAATACCGTCTTGCCAAGTTTTTTAAAGGCTTTTAGTTGCTCTGGAGCTGCGTCCTTTAATCCTTTAGGCGGTGATTTGGTCTTTTTATTCTTATCATCAAGGTAGAACACATCGATCGAATTCGAATTGATTATTTGAATCACACCCCGCCATAAGCTCATTTCCTCTATATAGGTGCTCTCAGAATCGAATCCATAAGTGGGTACGTTTTGCTCTTCTAACTCTAGAGTACTTATATTGTTCAACTTAGCGATTTCAACTAGAGCTTTATCAACACGTTTCAATAAGTTTTTATTTTTAATACGCGTTTTAAGGGCGGAAAGTTTAGCAATCGCTTCAAGCGTACCGGACTGTTCATAAATATGAATCGCGTCTTGGCAATCGTTCGGGTGTAGCTTAACAAACTGTTCAAAGAGCTCTTTAAGTGACTCATTCTGCAGCACCACATTGGAGTGCAAAAAGCCACGCAGTATTCTGCCGCCTAAAGAATAGTAGAAATAATTTTGAAAATTATTTACCCAAGCCTGATGTTTAAAAAAACTACCGGAGATTAGCTCTTCACCATATACTTTTTTGACCCACTCGGGCGTCTCTCTTGTTTGTTTGAACGAATTTTCTATTGCTTCATTCGAGGCTGCAATACCCAACTCTCGATAACGCCGTTGATTTTCCTTGCTTTTTTCAATGCAACTGGAAATCCATTGCGACCCGTAGCTTGAAAATTCAGCCTCGCCAAGCGCTTTAATCTTTTGCGATAACTCGTTGTACCATTGCTTCTTGGGCATTACATTGTGAGCATCGAGCAAAATAAAATGAGTAAAAATATGAACCCAATATTCATTAATAGAATAAGACTTTTCGAGGTATTGCAGACTGGGGTAACCTGTTTTGGATTGCAGTTGCTGCTGCTTTTTGAATGATTGAAAATCAATGATTTGATCCGGCACGTATCATTTTCCTATTGCATTCGTATTAATCGATCGATTATTGTTTAGTATACAGTGTGATTATT
The DNA here is from genome assembly GCA_019634095.1 of Cellvibrionaceae bacterium. GTDB lineage: Bacteria > Pseudomonadota > Gammaproteobacteria > Pseudomonadales > Cellvibrionaceae > JAHQVY01. The sequence goes on along the minus strand of JAHQVY010000191.1, from coordinate 504 downwards.
AGCAGTTATATGCGGAGGTTATCACTAATGAAGTCCCTGGTAATATCTGATGGATGCTGAGCCTTACGCAAGACCCATGGCAGTATCCCTCATCACCTAACGAGCCTTTATCTCTCCTGATACAAGGGGGCAAAGTCACTATATTCGTAGCGATTGAAATTTAGACTGCATTAGCACGCCCCTAAGTGCTTTTAGCGGTGTTGCTCTGCCGCAAATAGAATCGCTATTCTGCATTGCCCTAATACCTCACATCCCTGTGAGTACCGCCCTGCCAAGAACAACCTTGCCAAGAAAAAAAATTGGCGCACTCCTAACATCTAAATCTCAAACGCTTTGGGTATATACCCAAAACACTTGAGATTTAGGCCTCGTGAGCACGCCCCTTTTTGCTCTTGGCGGTGTTGCTCCGCCTTAAATAGAATGGCTATTCTGCGTTGTCTCGGCAATTGCTCCTCGGTAATTGCTCCTGCATTACCCTAATAAGCTACATCCTTGTAGCGATGC
>JAHQVY010000190.1 GCA_019634095.1 Cellvibrionaceae bacterium | reverse complement strand
TAAAACCAATCTTCGCGACGATAGTTGGGGTGGGAAAACGCTGGTGCAGCGCTCGCGTTTCGCTTTGGAGGTAATAAAGGCCGTACGCGCTGCCGTCGGTCCAGATTTTCCTATATTGATGCGTGTTAGCCAGTGGAAACAACAAGAGTTCGATGCAAAGCTAGCGCCGAGCCCCGCAGAAATAGAAGCGTGGTTAGCGCCATTAGCCGATGCCGGCGTGGATGTATTTCACTGCTCTCAGCGGCGTTTTTGGGAGGCCGAGTTTCCGGAAATTGATGGCAAAGATGGTTTGAACTGCGCTGGGTGGGCTAAAAAACTCACGGGTAAAGCAACCATCAGTGTGGGTTCGGTGGGCTTGAACAACGATTTTATCACCAGTTTTGGCGGTGAAAACTCCGGCCCTTCCAGTTTGGATAAACTGTTACAACGTATGCAGAAAGACGAGTTCGATCTGATTGCCGTTGGCCGGGTATTGCTGGCGGATCCGCAGTGGTTGAATAAGATTGAGCGCGGTGCCAGCGATGAGTTGACAGGCTTTTCGCCTGCGGCCCTGTCAACTTTAAATTAAACCAAAGCGCCGGCGGTAAATTAAACCAAAGCTCCGGCGGTAAATTAAACCAAGCTCCGGCGGTAAATTAAGCCGAGCTCTGCTGTGCTTCTAGCTTGCTGTAGGTTGGCCGCGGTGCAGCGAGTTACCGCATCAAAGACACTGCGAGTCAAAATACCGAACAGAGTTGTGCGGCTTGTAGCTTGGAATATGGAGCTTGGATAACGGAGCTTGGAAAATGGAGCTTGGAAAATGGAGCTTGGAAAATGGAAATCCGAGAGTAGGGTAGTGCCATTTGCCGCCTGGCGGCAAATGGCCGAAAGCCTGCTTGCTAAGCGTTGGCGCTTTCCATTTGCGATTGATGGTAATTTTGTATACCCACTTTATCGATAAGCCCGAGTTGAGTTTCCAGCCAATCGATGTGCTCTTCTTCATCTTCCAGGATTTTTTGGAACAAGTCGCGCGAGACAAAATCTTTTACCGATTCGCAATAGGGGATGGCTTCGCGCAGATCGGCAGTGGCGATAAACTCCAGTTTTAAATCGCATTCCAGCATTTCTTTGGTGTTTTCACCGATATTCAGTTTACCCAGGTCTTGCAAGTTGGGCAGACCTTCGAGAAACAGAATTCTTTCGATAATGGTGTCGGCATGTTTCATTTCGTCTATCGATTCGTGATATTCCTTATCGCCCAGTTCTTTTAAGCCCCAGTCTTTGAACATTTTTGAGTGTAGAAAATATTGATTGATTGCTACGAGTTCGTTGCCTAATACCTTATTTAGGTACTCAATGACTTTTGCGTCACCTTTCATTCAAGTGCTCCTCCCAATTTTTATGGGGTTATAGAGGTGTTTATAAAAAAACAGATTGGTTTAGGTGACAGTGTGGGAGGCAACAGAGGTTTTGTCAAACCTGCAGACGCAGATAAGAGTATGATTTTTCAGGAATTATTACTGATAAGTAATATGTAAATGATTCGGTTTAAGCTTAGTTTTTTGGCTTTAGGCCACCTCGTAGAATATTTTTCGTTGTTTATCGGCGTTTTCAGAGAGCGTTTCGTCAATGATAGACTTGGTTAAGCACGCGCATTTGCCACATTGCGTCATAGCATTGGTAGCCGAGCGCACCGCGCGTATAGTCTGCGCACCGTCAAGTACAGCGCGGCGTATGTCGTGGTCTGTCACTCCTCTACACAAGCATACATACATAGAAAGGCTCCAAAAATAAAATCGACGTCAGCGTGGTTTTTCCCGGTGGTATCGCTACGATCGTTTTGTAAATCAATGTGGTTAATTAGATGTTAAGCTTAATAGAAATGATTGTCAATTACAGGATGTGTGATTAAGTTCTTGTTTATGTATGCGCTGTTGATTCTTTAAGCGCCGAGTTTCGTTGGGAATTTAGTGTGCCACTATGGCTGCTATTTAAATTATTTATAGTGAAGTCACCGCGGGGCGCTGTATCATCGAGCGTAAGTACTTCGCTTTGCATCTTATGTCCTTGTTTGAGCCAACCGACAGTGGCAGAGAGCGTGAAGAGTAAGTTCGCTGCAAGGTTGAGCGGCGAGGGCCTTTGGCTGATAGTGGCATCGCCCCCGCATTTTGCAACTTGTGCTCAACCTTTTTGTCACAAGAAGGTCGATACAGGATGTGTGTAATTTGCTTAGGTATTCGCTTTGTTAGCTGTCAATGCCTATAGTTTATTCGGGCTGATTGTCCAAGTTTATTCGGGCTGAATTTCCAGCCGTTTCTAGTTGTGTTCCTTAATCCATAATCCTAAATAAGGAGGATCAAACATGGGTGTTTTAGTTGGTAAACCTGCTCCTGATTTTACTGCGCCGGCCGTATTGAGCACTGGCGAGATTGTCGATAGCTTTAGTTTCGCAGAGGCAACCAAGGGCAAAAAGGCAGTGGTCTTTTTTTACCCATTGGATTTTACTTTTGTTTGTCCTTCTGAGTTACTGGCGTTCGACCACCGCATAGCGGAATTTGAGAAGCGCGGCGTGGTGGTTATTGGTGTGTCTATCGATTCTCACTATTCTCACAACGCTTGGCGTAACACCTCGGTCAACGACGGTGGTATTGGCCCTGTTAAATACTCGTTGGTTGGCGATATTAGCCATGAGATTTGCCAGGCCTACGATGTTGAATCTGCTGGCGGTATGGCGTTTCGCGGTTCGTTCCTTATCGATGAAGACGGTTTGGTTCGCCATCAGGTGGTTAATGATTTACCCCTGGGAAGAAATGTTGATGAAATGCTGCGCATGGTCGACGCGCTGGCCTTCCACCAAGAACACGGTGAAGTGTGTCCTGCCGGTTGGCAAGAGGGCGACAAAGGAATGACAGCGTCTCCAGAAGGCGTTGCCGCTTATCTATCGGAAAACGCGAAAGATTTGTGATCGATTATCGATTTACTCGGTAATGCATTGAAACGGCGGCGGGGTTTACCCCGCCGCCGTTTTTTATCCGCCCATGCTCATCCCTACACCCATACCCATAACTATAAGCCCGCCTCCCGCCTCTCTAGGCGCTATCAGGCGCAGCCAGTGGCCAGCCGCCCAAAAGTTTCCAGCGATTCACAATAGTGCAAAATAGCTGCGCGGTTTTTTCTGCATCGTAGGCCGCTGAATGCGCGTCGCGGTTGTTAAATTCAATGCCCGCGAGTTGGCAAGCTTTCGCCAGTACGGTTTGACCAAAGGCGAGGCCCGACAAGGTGGCGGTGTCGAAGCAGGAGAAGGGATGGAAGGGGTTGCGCTTCATACCGCAGCGGTCGGAGGCGGCATTGACGAAGTTGAGGTCGAAGTGTGCGTTGTGGGCCACCATGACCGCGCGGCTACAATCGTTTTCTTTTACCGCTTTGCGCACAAATTGAAAGGTTTCGCCGATGGCCAAGTCTTCCGGTACCGACTCGCGGGTTTCACTTTCTAGGTTGATACCGGTGAAATCTAAAGCGGTCTGTTCCACGTTGGCGCCCTCAAAGGGCTCTATGTGAAAGCTGAGACTGTCTTGAATATGCAGCTCGCCCGAATCATCCATACGTAAGATAACGGCGGCAATTTCTAACAGCGCGTCGGTTTTTGCATTAAAGCCACCGGTTTCCACATCGATGATGACCGGTAGAAAACCACGAAATCTCAATGCCAGAGGTGGTTTTTCGCTGTTCTGCTCTTGGTTTGACATTGTTATTTACCGGTCTCCAATATTTGCCATTGCAATGTTTCACCTGCTTTTATCGGCACCAGTTGGTTGTCGCCAAAGTCAAAGTGTTCGGGTACTGTCCAGGGTTTCTTTATAAGTGTGACTTGCGCACTGTTGCGTGGCAAATCGTAAAAGTCGGGCCCAAAATAACTGGCAAAGGCTTCCAGTTTGTCTAGGGCTGCGACACTCTCAAAGGCCTCAGCATAAAGACTCAGCGGAGCAAAAGCGGTATAGCTGCCAGCGCAACCGCAAGCCATCTCTTTTTGACTTTTCGCGTGGGGGGCGGAGTCTGTGCCGAGAAAGAACTTGGGGTTGCCGCTGGTGGCTGCATGCAATAGGGCCTGCTGATGATTGCGGCGCTTTAAAATTGGCAGGCAGTAGTAATGGGGACGTATACCGCCAACCAGCATATTGTTGCGGTTAAACAGCAAATGGTGGGCAGTAATAGTTGCCGCTAGATTGGGCGGTGCCTGTTGCACGAAATCGACGGCCTCCCGAGTGCTGATATGCTCTAACACAATTTTTAATGCGGGAAAGCGTTGCATTAGAGGTTGCAGCACTTGTTCAATAAATACCGCCTCGCGATCAAAAATATCGATATCCCCATGAGTGACTTCGCCGTGCAATAGCAGCAGTAAGCCCTGCTGTTGCATTGCTTCGAGCGCGGCATCGAGCTTGTTGATATCGGTGACACCGGAATCGGAGTTCGTGGTGGCTCCCGCAGGGTAGAGCTTGCAGGCGACCACACCGGCTTGTTTTGCCGCTTCGATATCGGCGGGACTGGTGTTATCGGTGAGGTACAGCACCATCAAGGGTTCGAATTGAGTGTTTTTTGGGCGGTGCGCCAAAATTCGCTGACGATATGCCTCGGCATGGGCGGCTTTGGTAACGGGGGGCACCAAGTTGGGCATAATGATGGCGCGACTAAAGTGTGCGGCGGCATGCCCTACGGTGTATTGCAACACCCCGCCATCGCGCAGATGAAGGTGCCAGTCATCTGGCGAAGTGATTGTTAAACGATCGGTCATTCTGGTTGTCCTTGGTGATTGCGGAGCATGCTACCGGAATTTTTGTCGGCTTGCACAGTGGCTCTAGCAACGAATATCGGTAGTTGTAACGCCGCTTGCGTATTAATAGCTAAAACAATCCGTTGAATCTAGGTTAAAGCGTGAGCCGCCGCTGCCGAATAAGCATTAGAGAAATAATTTGCAGTAAGCTCTTATGTTGTTCGCCAAAATGTCACGCTTGTGTTTACGCCAAGTTTACGTTTTTGTTCTCCAGTTATGCGGGGCAGTGCTGGCGGCTTTTCTGTGCTGCAATCTGGCTGGGGCCCAGCCGGCCATGGCCGTTGTGGATCACCCCGGCATTTATTACTCCAACGCCATTAACAGCAGTAGCTGGCGTTACTCGGGCACGGAATTCGAGTGTCGCTTGGCGCACCGCGTGCCTTTTTTCGGCGATGTGGTATTTCGCAAACGTGCCGGCGAAAGTTCGGCTTTTTTTATGGATGCACGGGAAGCGCGCTTCGCTGCGGGCGAGGTGCATATCGTGGCCCAGCCGCCGGCTTGGGGCAAAGGCGCAAAAATTTCCATGGCTGAAGTGAAGCTAAAGCGGGGTAAGCGCCCCTTATGGCTTGGCACGAAAGAAACCGAGCAGATGCTGGCTCAGCTGCTTGGTGGCCGGGAAATTTTTATCGCACAAAAAGCCTGGTTTACGGTTAAGCACAGCGAACCCGCGCGGCTGGAGATCTCAAACATTGGTTTTCGCGCTGTATATCGCCAGTATTTAAACTGTTTATCGAGTTTACTACCGGCTAACTTCGATCAACTTCGCCGCAGCGCGCTGTATTTTCAGACGGCGGTATCGGAGCCGCTGACGGCGAAGGCCATTACCACCTTAGAAAATATTATTTTGTTAGTGAGCAAAGACAAAAGTATTCAAAAGTTTTTCGTCGACGGGCACGCCAGCTCCACGGGCACCCGCAGCGATAATTTGTTGCTGTCCAAAGATCGAGCAGAATTGGTCAGCAATTACTTAAAAAGCAACGGAGTGCCCGCAGAGCAAATTATTACTCGTTGGCACGGGGAGCGCTACCCAGTGGCTTCCAATAACACCGCCAAAGGCCGAGCAAAAAATCGACGCGTAACCGTGCGGCTTGAAAAGGTGGACAAGGCAATGGATCAAAAAGAGCAAAAAATGCAGTCTTTAAAGCATGAGGGCGGTGCAGGAGAGTAGCGTTGCCGGTGTATAAACCGCCTATGCACTGCACCACAGCGACATAAGCCTCTGTCAATTTGCGGCGCGAGCGGCTAAAATTGCCAGCCTTTTCTCCGGACAGTGTCGAGTTTCTGCGCAAATGTCGACACTTCATCTCCGGTCTATTTCAATCGCTTTATTTTTCGGAGTCAACATGTCTGCTACTCACTCCTCTGTTAAAAAGGTGGTCCTCGCCTATTCTGGTGGATTAGACACCTCGGTTATCGCCAAGTGGTTACAGTCTACCTACAATTGTGAAGTGGTAACCTTTACCGCCGATATCGGCCAGGGAGAAGAGGTAGAGCCTGCGCGAGCCAAAGCCGAGGCTATGGGCATTAAACAGATTTATATCGAGGACTTGCGCGAGGAGTTTGTGCGAGATTTTGTGTTTCCCATGTTTCGCGCCAATACTATTTACGAGGGCGAATACCTGCTGGGCACCTCGATTGCGCGCCCGTTAATTGCCAAGCGCCTGATCGAAATTGCCGAGGAAACCGGCGCCGATGCCATATCACACGGGGCCACGGGTAAAGGCAATGATCAAGTGCGCTTCGAGCTGGGTGCCTACGCCCTGAAGCCGGGTATTCGCGTCATTGCCCCCTGGCGCGAGTGGCAGCTGAATTCCCGCGAAACCCTGATGGCTTACTGCAAGGAGCATGCAATTCCAGTGGATTTCGCCAAGGCACAGAAGAAATCCCCGTATTCTATGGATGCTAACTTGCTGCATATCTCTTACGAGGGCGATATTCTCGAAAACCCCTGGACGGAAGCCGAAGCCGATATGTGGCGTTGGTCGGTGGCGCCAGAGCAAGCGCCAGATAAGCCCGAATACATCGAGTTATCGTTTCGCAAGGGTGATCCTTACGCTCTGAATGGCGAGGCTTTGTCACCGGCAAAGATGCTGGAAACCCTCAATAAAAAAGGCGGTGCCCATGGCATTGGCCGCTTGGATATTGTGGAAAATCGCTATGTGGGTATGAAATCCCGGGGGTGTTATGAAACCCCTGGCGGCAGTATTTTGTTGCCGGCCCACCGCGCGATCGAATCGCTGACTCTGGATCGCGAAGTGGCTCATTTAAAAGATGCATTAATGCCCAAGTACGCGGAATTAATTTATAACGGCTACTGGTGGAGCGCAGAGCGAAAAATGCTACAAACCGCCATTGATGAGTCGCAGCAATATGTTAACGGTGATGTGCGT
>JAHQVY010000189.1 GCA_019634095.1 Cellvibrionaceae bacterium | reverse complement strand
CGGCGGAAACGACCCCGCTTGGTCGAGTGCTTTATGCAAGCTAGCCCCTTCCTGAACCGCAGAGGCCACTTCCACGCTGGCGGCTTGCAACTGGCGGTTATTTAGTACTTGCGAGGCGATGCGCAATGCTTCCAGCAGCGGTACGCCGCTGCTGGCTAGCAAACCTAAGGTACTGGCATAGCGCGCAGATTCTGCCTGTAAAATGAACTGACCAAACAGCGGGGCGCGCAATTGAAATTTGTGCCACTGGGTTTTGCGCTTCTCGTTCTTAAGAAGGTAGTTAAACAAAACAAACAGCGCCACAATGCCGAACAATAAGAACAAGCCGTAATTGACCAGGAAATTACTGGCCCCAATCATAAATTCGGTTATTCCGGGCAAGTCCTGTTTATTGCGGTCGAATAAACCCACCAGCTTTGGTACCACCATCACCATTAAGGTGGTGACCACCCCGATACTGACAACCAGCATCACAATGGGATATACCATGGCGGTTTTCAATTTTTGCCGGGTCTCCTGCGAGCGCTCGGTGTATTCCGCCAACTGTTCCAGTACTGGCCCCAAGTAACCTGAGGCTTCGCCCGCCTTAACCATGGCGCGGTACAGATTGTCAAAAACCTTGGGCAGTTCCGCCATAGCTTGCGCCAAGCCCAAACCTTCGAGCACCCGCGAACGCACTTGCAGCAGAATAGTTTTCGCCGCCGGTTTGCGACTTTGCCTGGCGGTGGATTGCAGCACTTCATCAATAGGTAAACCGGATTGAACCAGGGAGGCCAATTGGCGGGTTACCAGGGAAACATCTCGATAGCCCAGGCGCGGCCCCCCGAAGGAAAAGCCTAACTTCTCACCTGAGGGCTCCGCACCAATGGGCTCTCTTCTGCGAGTGGACTTAACTTCTAGGGGCTTGAGCTGCTTTGAACGCAGCTGAGAACGCACATGGCGCTCTGAATCCCCTTCGAGTACCCCTTTAACTTTTTTGCCTCTGGGGTCTAGAGCTTGATAATTGTAAGCCGCCACTAGTTCACCGCTGTCACACGCAGCACTTCTTCCACACTGGTTACGCCCTGAAGCACCTTGTCGCGTCCGTCTTCATCGATGGATTGGCTCTGTTTGCGGATATGGGCCAGCATGGCTTGCTCGCCGGCCCCTTCGTGAATCAATTGACGCACTTCTTCGTCCACCACAATCAGTTCGTAAATACCGGTTCGCCCTCGGTACCCGGTATCGTGACAGTTGTTGCAACCCACAGGACGGTGTACGGGGGAGCCTTCGGGAATACCCAAGCGCGACGCCTCAGAGCGGCTGGCTGGATGCACCTCTTTGCAGTTATTACATAACACGCGCACCAGGCGCTGCGCCATTAGTGCCTCTAAACTGGACGACAGCAAAAAGGGCTCCACGCCCATATCCTGTAAACGCATAACCGCACCAATGGCGGTATTCGTATGCAGGGTGGACAACACTAAGTGTCCGGTCAAACTCGCCTGCACCGCAATCGCAGCGGTTTCTCTATCGCGAATCTCACCAATCATCACTACATCGGGATCTTGCCGCAAAATAGCTCGCAAGCCGCGGGCGAAGGTCATCTCGACTTTGGAGTTGACCTGGGTCTGGCCGATGCCCGCCAGTAAATATTCAATAGGGTCTTCGATAGTTAAAATATTGCGTGTGCGACTATTGAGAAAACTCAGCCCCGAATAAAGCGAAGTGGTTTTACCCGAACCTGTCGGCCCCGTCACCAAAATAATGCCATGGGGCTTATGCAGTGAGGACTCAAAGTTTTGCTGCACAAAGGCCGGCATATTGAGTTGTTTCAGCGACAAGGCGCCAGCCGCCTGGTCGAGTAGCCGCAGCACTACGCGCTCGCCATGTGCGGAGGGAATCGTCGACACACGGATATCGACGGCGTGCCCAGCCAACTTAACCGTTATGCGCCCATCTTGGGGAATGCGCTTTTCCGCGATATCTAAACGCGCCATCACTTTTAAGCGCGAAACCAATACGGATGCAAGCTGCGGTTTCGGGGACAGCACCTCGTTCAATACCCCATCTACGCGAAAACGAATCGAGACCCGGTCTTCATAAGGCTCAACGTGGATATCCGAGGCTTTTTCCTGCACCGCTTGAGAAAGCACCGCATTAATCAAACGAATTACCGGTGCATCGTCTTCGCCGGTCAACAACTCGCCGTCTTCTGGAATATCGTCGGCCAATTGCGAGAGGTCAAATTCCGCACCCATGTCTTCGGCCGCTTGCTGCGCCTCGTCATCGGAGCTTTGATAGGCTACGGTTAAACGCTTTTTAAAGGTCTCCGAGTCTATCTCTTCCATCTCGAAGGGTCTGCCCATAAACCTGCGCAACTCCAGCAGAGTCTCCGCGAGTACTCCGGGAGTATGAACCACTCGACCACGCTCAATCATCACTTCGAAATTAGATGCAAAAGAGTAGGGTATACGCCCCGGCGCAACGCCGACGGCAGCCTCCGCTTCATGCAGCAATTCCTGCTCTTCAATCATCGCTTCACTCACGATTCTCACCTCCAGCTGACTCCAGATTTAACTGGCGGCCTTTGGCATCAATATCGGGAATTAACGGCAGCAAATCATCGTCCATCATTTGCAGCCCCTGTTTGCGACGCTCAATTTGCTTGTTGCGAATAAACCGGTATTTCTCTACGGCTGCGCCCACCATCGCCTCATCATCGCGGATAATCTTGGCCCTCAAAAACACCATTAGATTCGACTTGACATAGCTAGTTGACTGAAATTTAAACAAATTACCCACAATAGGGATACTCCCCAGCAGGGGGACTTTTTGATTACCATCTTGTATGTCGTCTTTGATCAAGCCACCGAGCACTAATATTTCACCGTCGGTTGCCAGTATTTGGGTTTCGATTTTACTCTGTGAAGTAATGGGCTGCCCACCGACGGCAGCGTCGGTTAAGCTCGACACTTCTTGTGAAACGTCCAATAAGATTTTATCGCCTTCGTTCACTTTCGGGGTTACCGTTAACAAGATGCCAACCTCTTAAAGCTGGGTGGTGGTAAACGGGCTGGAAATACCGGTGCCGTTACCCGTAGACGAAAAGCTACCGGTTTGGAAAGGTACTTGTTGGCCCACCGAGATACTCGCCTCGTGGTTGTCCATCGTCATCAGCGAGGGCGTCGACAAAATATTGGCGTTGTTACTGTTCTTTAGAGCTGTAAGCAAGGTAACAAAACGTTCCGAACCGGTGGCTCCCACCACACCCAACACCTGACCTGTAGTAGCCGCCAAGCCGCCGGCAATATCAGTCAAATTTTCGTTAAATGCCCCCGAAGCCACTTGACCTATGGGGCCAGTATTGGAAATCGAGCTGCCCAAAATACCGTCGGACTCGTTGGAGAAGAGCCACTCTACGCCTAAAGACTCTTCAGCATCGGCGTTAATTTCAACAATAATCGCTTCCACTAACACCTGGGCCCGTCGAATATCCAAACGGTCGACCACCGACAGCAGCGAATTTTGCAGGTCGCCACTAGCCGTAATCAACAGCGAATTGGTCTCTTCATCGGCCTCCACCGTGGCGCTGTTTTTAGCGGCTTTTTTACCGGCAGCCGGCGCCAGTTTTTCCATATTCTGCACCACTTTGGTAAGTACCGCAGCGACGTCTTTGGCGTTGGCGTATTGCAGATATACCACCCGCACATTGCCCTCTTGATCCCGTTGGCGATCGAGGCGTGAAATTAAGGCTTTGACGCGCTCGCGCTGGATATCCTCGCCGGTAATCAATATAGAATTATTGCGCTTGTCGGCCACCAACATCAGCTGATTCGCCGGGGAGGCGTTCTTGCCCCCTGAAGCGCGATCCAGTTTGGTGAGCGTGGCCACCAGATCATCTGCATCGGCGTAGCGCAATTGGATAATTTCCGTCGTCGGCAAAGCGGCGGTGTCGATTTTAGTAATAATATCTTTAACCCGACGGATATTGGCTGCAGTATCAGAGACCACGATGGCATTGGAAGGCGCGTAAGCGGCGAGGTGGGAGTGCTGCGGCACCAGGGGACGCAAAACCGGCAGCACCTTGGCGGCAGCAATATTCTTTAATTGGATCACCTCGGTAACATAGCCGTCTTCGCCATCGGCGTCTTCTGTTACTGGCAAGGGCGATGAGCGGGCATCCTTGAGCGGCACGATACGCACAATGTCGTCGACCTCGATCAAAGTAAAGTCGTGCACCTCGAGTACCGAGCGGAATAAATCCACCAGTTCAGGTTCGTTTAAAGGTTTCTGAGAAATGACTTCGACGCGGCCCTTGACGCGCGGGTCGATAACAACTGTTTTACCCGTTACCTCGGAAATAAATTTAATAACTTCACGAATATCGGAATCTTTAAAATTTACTGTCCAGGTCGGTTCACCCGCGTTTTGTTGCGCATGAACCGGCCCAGCAGTCGCTACCGCCAAGAAAAGCGCTAGTGTTGCGGTCGCCATTTGTTTAAACACGTTTATCCACCTTCAACGCTAATATTTATCGAGAGTTCTTCACCATTGCGCAATACACCTAAATCGGCGCTGGTGGCCGTTTTTAGCGACTGGTAAACGGCTTTTAATTGTTTTGGGTCATCCATGCGAATACCGTTGACAGTGGTAACAACATCGTTGGTTTTTAGCCCTACCTGCTCAAATAGTTCTCTGTCCCGCCCGGGACGAACGCGGTAGCCTACCATAGCGCCATTTTCTCGGTGCACACTAAAACGCACCACATCACCAATGGACTTTGGCATTTGTTCTTTGCGCAAAGTCGCCCGCTTGGCCAAATCGGCTTTCGTGCCCTTGCTAGCCCCTGAGCGGCTCTTATTCTGGCCACCTCGCGGCACGCGAATATTGTTCGGACGCCCGGCTCTGTTGGATATCGGCGCAGCAAAATCATCATCGTTGTAGAGCGAGAGCGACTCGTATTTACCTCGGTTGTCTAGTATCACCTTACTATCCATTACTCGCGCGAGCTTAACACCTTTATTGCCCGGTAGTTCATCGTTAATGCGCACTAAAAACTGGTCTTTGCCGTCTTCAATAATGGCCCGAGCATATTGGGGGTCAAAACTGGCTACTACACCGTGTAGCTTTATGCTTAAACGCGTCTCTTGGGCAACGACATCATCGCCAATCGCTGCGGTTTGCTGTTCTTCTTCGATATCGGAACGGGTTTCCCCCAGTTCACCGAAGAGATTTTGCGTCTGCAAAGCAGCGATGTCGACACTCACCGTATTGGCCGCTCCGGTGCCGAGAGCCGGCGGTGCCGCCAACCGTTCAGGCTGGGGCAGCTCCACCGAGGGAAACACCAACCAAAAGAGCGCCGCCAATGAGCGGCATGCCCAAATAAGTGCAAACACGATGAGCAGGTTTCTCCACCACGCCAAAGGCAGCGATGCAAGATAAGCCGCGAAGCGCCGCATCTTCTCGCTAACTGATTGGTAGATTGGATTTTCGGTGAACTCAGATACTGTCACCCACTCACTCCCCACAAATTCATTTCATTTTGCACATAACCGACTATGTGTCCGCGACTGCCGCTTCACGAGAATATACTTCAAGTATATTGTAATGTAGATAGAGCCTGGGAAGGTCCAAATTACTTTCACAATTCAAAAACCTAGACCGGCTTCCGTAGAAGCAAGTTCTAACATCACAAAACACATTTGGGCGTCGCTTGTATTTGTTTACCCTTGCCGCCTCAACCCCAGCTTACGACTCAAAACCGCTTTTGGATGGGCGGAATTCACGCAACCCTCAGCCGGCGAATGCTAGAATGGCGCCTCGCAGGTTGGTGATGACGCGCAGTTTAACAGTGTTATCCGAGAATGGTAGCCACTCCAAAGAGCAAAAGATATGACCAGACCTAGCTTCGCTTATTTGCTCGCTAGCGGATTAACCAAGATTAACCATAATGTTGCAGGTTTTCGTTCAGATGCCATACTTTGCGCCACTTAACCATAGCTAGGCTTTGTCAGTTGCTAAATATCTCGTTTCAACAAGAATTTGTTCACACTTTTTACGCGCTAGCAAAGCCAACACCTTTTAACTTGGTGCAAACTGGGCCTTCAGTCAAATTCGATGGCAGCTTGCGCTTGCGCAGCGCGACAATTAGCGACTTCGCGCATCACCTTTTGCAAACCAATTTAATCACCTTTACGTCTCGTCACCTATGCCTGAAATCTACCTCCTAAAAAACCAACACCACGCCTACTTAGATAAAAGCAACCTCTGGATAAATAGCGGCGAGCGCAGACAACTGTTCCGCACCCCCCACAGAGACGAAGCTTTAAACATGAGGGTGGAGTGGGCAGTTAAACATCCCGAGTTACGCATTGAGATAACCAAAGTGCCGCTCGATGAAAAAGGCTTACCGGAAATTGATTTGCCTCGCAGCCCAAAAGATAAAGACACCGAGCAACTGCCTTTTGACGACAATGACCAGGTGGCAAACAGCTCGGCGCGGCCGGAGCAACTTGCCGAGCAAGAATTCTCGATGGCCGGCGTGGATAGCAATGCAGCACAACAACGGGCAATGGAAACCTATGTCCATCTACCGACCGAGAGTGCGGCGGGCAAGATTCTCGCCTCGGAAAATGCAAGCGACGCAAATGCGATGACCTTCACAGCTGATCGCAAAACAAATGTGTCGGAAGATGACGCGGGCAAACTACCCGCCCAACGCGAACACGCCAAATCAGCCATTGACAGCGTGGAAATTCAGAGAGACGAGCTATCCAATGTTTAAACTCAATCAAATGCCGGCGGCGCTAAGGCAAACAAACAATGCCGCCCTACTTTGCGACATTTTGCGCGGTGTTGAGCGCGAATGCTTACGGGCAACCAAACGCGGCGGCATTTCGCAACGCGCCCACCCTGCGCGCCTTGGCGCGAGCCTCACCCACCCGCAAATCACCACGGATTTCAGCGAGGCTTTGTTGGAATTGATCACGCCACCGAGCCAGCATCTAAGTGAGCTGATGGGCGGTTTGAGCCAGATTCAGCGCTTTGTAAATCAGCATCTGGAGGAGGACGAAGTGCTCTGGGGTACCAGCATGCCCTGTTATATCGAAAGCGATAGCAGCATCCCTGTGGCTCGCTATGGCAGCTCAAACAGCGGGAAAATGAAAACTATTTATCGGGTTGGCTTGGGACACCGCTACGGACGCAGCATGCAGACCGTGGCGGGCGTGCATTACAATTTTTCGCTGCCAAAAAGTTTCTGGGCTCTGCTGCACAGCCAAGAAAACAGCACTCTAGATTTGCAAAAATTTATCGATGAAAAGTACTTCTCACTGATTCGCAACTTCCGTCGCCACCACTGGCTACTTATTTATCTTTTTGGCGGCTCTCCCGCCATGGATCAAAGCTTTGTCCGCGGCAGGCAGCACGATTTGCAGCGCTTTGCCGAATTGGAGCACTGCCTCTATATGCCCTATGCTACATCGCTGCGTATGGGGGACCTCGGCTACCAAAGCAGCGCGCAAGAATCTCTGTTTGTGTGCTACAACCACTGCGAGTCATATATCCAAACCCTGTGTGGCGCCATTAACCGCAAACACCCAGACTACGAAACTATCGGTGTATTGGACAGCCAGCAGAACTACAGGCAATTAAATACCCACCTATTGCAAATCGAAAACGAATTTTACAGCGCCATTCGTCCCAAGCGCAGCGCTAGCCCCGGAGAGACTGCCCTGTCTGCCCTATCGAATCGAGGTGTCGAATATATCGAAGTTCGCTGTTTAGATGTCGACCCCTTCCATCCCTTGGGGATCAACGAACAGCAAATCCGCTTCCTCGATACCTTTTTACTTTACTGCGCCTTGCAAACGAGCCCGCAGTCGAATTACGAGGAATTTGCCAGCATTCTCGACAACCAAAAACGCGTGGTTTTGCACGGTAGACAGCCAGGATTGATGCTGCAACATCACGAATTGGGCGAGCTCAGTTTGCACAACTGGGCCACGCAGCTACTGGATGCACTACAACCGGTAACAGAGCTGCTCGACCAGGCCCACCAGTCGAATTCCTATGCACAAGCGCTGGCCTCACAGTTGGCAAAAGTCAAAAACAGCGATTTGACGCCCTCCGCAAAGATGCTCAGACAACTCGATGCCTCCGGCATGAGCCTCAATCAATTTACGCTGCAGTTATCTCGACATCACGCCCAAACCCTGGCAAACACCCCCTTGAGTGCTGCGCAATCTGCAGGCTTGAAGCAGATGGCAGAGGCATCGCACGCAGCACAAAAGTCCTTGGAAGAACTCCCGCAAATGCCGTTTAATCAATTCCTAGAAAAGTACTACCAGCAGTACGGAAAGTGCGAGGAGATGAATAGCGATTGCGCCTGAGCCCAATGCGTCTATGGCAGGCATGGTAGCTTGCCGTGCAGGTTTTTTAGCCCGAACCGCGAGCTCGATTATTTCTGGACGATTAGTGAATCGAAATACACATCGACCAAGTCACCCTCTAAGCCATCTTGCTCTAACAGCACTTTTTTTATCTCGCTGCCAGCATCTTTGCGTAGCTGCTCTTTACCGTCGAAAGAACTCAAGCTTTCGTCGCTTTGCCTTGCAAAAAGCATTACCAAATTATTGCGAATATACGGTAAATGATGCCGAATCGAGTTTGCCGCTGTAGAATCGGCAACTCTGACTGATACGTCGACCTTTAAATATTTTAGTCGGCCAGGGGCACCGTAATTAACCACGAAAGTGGGCTTCAATGGCAAATAGATTGCCGCTGTGGGCGCTGTCTCCGCCCCCTCTTCCGCTTCGTCTTCGGCGAAGGCATACTGCGACATGAAAAAAAGTAGCTCAAAAATGACCAGGCCCCACCCAGCAGTGCGGCGAATGTCTAACATAAACCATCTCCTATACTCGAGGGAACTCTCTTCCTGCGCCATAGTCTCTGTCTACTCTTACAGAGTAGCCTAAACCCAACTATATCAAGATGTGAAACGATAAATTCGGACATAATCTTTCGTTATATTTTTTAGCTAAGCGAGTGACAACATGCTTAACACTTTTCCACCCTCGGTGCGGGCCACCAACTTGTTGATTGCCTTAGGCTGCTGTACCGCCATGCTAGTGGCGGTACTCTACTTTCAAAAAACCCTCGAACTGGAACCCTGCCCCTTATGCATTAGCCAACGGATATTTGTTATTGCGATTGCGGTGGTGGCGTTTGTTGCGTTTCTGCATAATCCTGGCCGAAAAGGCCAGGTGATTTACGGCAGTTCGGGGCTGTTGGCCGCCTTAATCGGTGCTGGTATCGCCGCGCGGCATACTTGGTTGCAAAGTCTTCCCGAAGAACTGGTGCCAGCATGCGGTCCTGGGCTGAGCTATATGTTCGACGCGCTGCCGCTGTTCGATGCGCTGCGGCTACTCTTTCAAGGGGATGGCAATTGTGCAGATGTACAATGGTCCTTACTCGGACTGAGTATTCCCGGTTGGACTTTGGTGGCATTCATCGGCTTCGCCGCAATGAATGTTTACCAAATATTCCGCGGCCACACCCGCTGATACTTTGGCCACAAAACGCTACTTTCAATCAAACCGCTACTTTCAATCAAAAAGCTACTTTCAATCAAAACGTTACTTCCAATATTACAACGAGTTAAGGCAAACAGTGCCCGCGCCACACAGAAGAGTAGTAAAACCCCGCGTGACCACATTGAAAACGGCGACTTCAGAAAAATAGTAACAATCAAAATTAACTACTTTTGCTTGCCTTAGGTTGCAATGGTGGTGCTAAATTGATCTCAATTTTTTTCAGCTTAAACACGTATTAAAAATGTCGAATGGCATCGAAAAAGGTATTTGCACAAAACCTTTAAAAGCGTTTTAATTTCTTGCTCTAAATCCTGCAATCACCTATCTTGAAAGCATAGGCAACGCGTATTTTGAATCATTTCTTTCGACTCTAAAGGCAGAGAATAACCATGCTTAACAACTGTGAATTCGCGCAGCAGCGCTGGGGCGGCGTTAGCGGAACCATCGACAAATGGTTAAAAGAGCGCCAGCAAACTCTGGTGGCTTTTTGCGAGCTTTCCGAACAAGTTAACGAAGAAGACAATCTAGAAAAAGGCGATTCCCTGCGCAATATGTGTCAACTGCTCGTCGACTATGTTTCTGCAGGTCATTTTGAAGTCTACGATCGCCTTGTGAAGGAGAGTGAACAACAAGGTAATGTCGGCGGCATAGCCAAAGCTAGGCAACTGTTTCAAGAACTCGGTTCAACCACCGAATATGTCTTAGATTTTAACGACAAATACCAAGAGGTAGACGACTTAGAAACCCTGGAAATCGACTTGTCGCAGCTGGGTGAAGTTCTCGCCAACCGCTTCGACGCGGAGGACAAAGCTATCGACGCGCTACATGTTGCTCAAAAGGAACACATCGATTAAGCTCGCGCCGAGTAAGTTGCCTCCTGAATGGATGAAAGCCCTGCGGCTGCTATGCTCTATAGGTGAAACCCAGACGATTCACCTGTATGAAACCGCTACTTTTACCGCTATTTTCAAAGTCAACCAATGACATTAGGGTTAGACTGCGCGCAGTAACCTTTTTCACACTGCTGCAGTTCCTAGTATCATGTGGTGACCACCTCTCCCCCATCCGCTCTGCGGAAATCGCCAGCAAGGGCTTGTATTCCGCAAAAATCACAAGACGCAGCGATTTTATTGTCGCCGGTTCAATTAACCACGGCGGCAGCCTGTGGCGACTCACCGACCACGAACGGCTTTTCAATTGGAATCACAAAAACGGCGAGTTCTCGAGTATTCTTACAGCAGATTTTTCGGCGCAGGGAAAACTTGCACTAACTGCAGACACCAACACGCTGGTACTGTGGGATGTTCAGTCTGGGCAAGCTAGACGCTTTTGGAGTGCGCCGGCTGAAATTCTCGATATTGCCCTGGCTGCTAACGGCAAGCACGCACTGCTAGGCTTAAGCGACAGCACAGCAGTGATTTTTGACGTAATAAACGGTGGCGTAAAACGCAAATTTCAGCACAGCAAGGCGGTAATTAGCGTCGACTTCAGTGCAGATGGTCGCCTGGCTTTGAGCGGCTCTAGCGATCAGACGGCAATTCTTTGGAACGTTGCATCTGGCGAGAAACTAAAGACCTTTCGCCACCGAGATGAGGTGCCACTGGTTAAGTTATCCGACGACGGCAAACTCGCGTTTACCGTAGGTAAATACGATTCAGCCATTTTATGGAACACTGTGAATGGTGAAAAATTGGGCGAGTTGCCCCTGCAAGCTCAATATATGAAAAGAGGCGTACGCTTCACTGCAGCGGTTTTTAGCGCCGGAAATCAGTACCTGCTGACGGGCCGGCCAGATCAGATTGTCACCCTTTGGCACAGCGAGAATCTGCAGCCAAAGCAGCGTTGGAAACTCCCTAAACGCAAGGCCTGGAAACCCGTAAATGCCGCTGTATTGTCCCTCGCCTTTGGGCAAAAAACCAACACGTTTATTGCCGTAAGCGCGGATGGCTTTATTCACTATTTAAGCGATGGCACGTCGCAAACCGGGTTTTAATCGTTTTCGCTGTAAGCCGCCGCACATATAAAAAAGCCCGCTTAACCTGGAAGCGGGCTT
>JAHQVY010000025.1 GCA_019634095.1 Cellvibrionaceae bacterium | reverse complement strand
GCAGCAAATTGCCATAGAAACCAGTATTGCCGATGCTCGGCGCCAACAGCTGATCGCAGATTTGGGTGCGCTGCTGGACAACCAAGGGAAGGTCTTCGACTCCCAGCTTATCCCAGAGTTCACTCACGAACAGATTTAAACTGAATTAAGCCGACTGCTCATCGAGCCTCACAAAACCGCGCGATGGCGCGGGCTGCACCACTGAGAGCGGCCATTGCCTAACAACCACACGGCAAGCTTTGGCCGGTTAGGTTTACACAAAATCAGTGCTGGGGTTTCGCCGCTGCCTGCAACAGCGCGGCGAGTTGCAACAAAGCTCGGTTCAGCACCTCGACCGCTTGCTCTGGAGACTGCTCTCGAGGCACGCGCTCTGACCAGAGAACAGCGATACCCTCGCCATCCTGACGCACCGCCAGCACCGATTCGGGCAAACTTTGCAAAAAAACCAGCAACGATTGCTGGTCGATGGCAGGGGCTTGCTGTTTTTCAGACCAATCCCATACGCCGCCGAGGTGGATATCATGGGCAAATGCCGTTCTCACCAGCATCCAGCGCCAGTCACTGAGCGGCGAATCCGACGCCATTTGCAATTGCATGCAGTAGGCGGCCACCATCTCCGGCTTGGACTGAGTCGATAGCGATTCGCCGCCGGCGACAGGACGGTCTAACATCTGCACTCTAAGGCCCTTATCCACGGCCAAACGCCGCAATTTAATTAACTGCGTTTGCCGGGGCGAGGGACGCAACATCATGAGCGGACCGACAATCATTGCCACCGCAAGTACTACAAAAATTCCGGCAACCAACATCAGGTATTCTCCAAAGTGCGCTCCAATCCATATTCTATTTCATAGCAAACTCGCGTCGCCGCCATGTCGGGGTTTATCGCGCAAACAGGCGGAATATAAGGCCAAGTCGGCAACTGTGACGCAACGGCAAAGACCGTGGGGTGGGGCAAGCCAACCACAAATACATTGACAGCGGCGGCCGACTCGAGGCTTTATACGTAGCGCGTAAATACCACACCCCTTAAGATGAAACCCCAGCCAATGCGGAATGAAATTAACATGAAACCTGGAACGAGCTAAAAATGGTTTTGAAACTCGCTTTGGCTTGCAGTTAGTTTCGGGCTTTGAAACAATCGATCAAATAGTTGGAACGGTCCAATCAAGATACAGGTAACTACTTGCCATGAGTTTTAATTTCAAAGATAACACAACTACAATTTTGAATGATGAGCTATCGGGGTCGAATCAGCAATGGAGCCATGTTGAGCTCTATTTCCGCCACCGGCTGTACAAAATACCCAAAGAAAAAGTGCCTTTTTCGATGGGTCGCGACGGCGATTGCAACTTACAGGTCTATTCTGATGTTGCATCGCGGCACCATTGCACCGTCGATGTTCACGACGGACAAATCGGCATCAAAGACAGCAGCACCAACGGTACCTTTATTGAGTTTGGCAGAGCCGATGAAGTGATGGTTAGAAACGAGTTCTGTCCACTCACCGGCCAAGGACGTATTTGTTTAGGTGACCGAATTGACGCCGATGATCCGAATCTTATTTTGTTTAAAGTTATTCGCAGTGCTTAATCGCCATGGCCGCGCACAGTGAAAGCCGAGAGTAGATTGCCTTGAAAAAAATTGATAATGAAAAAGCACTGTTAAAAAAAGCCCTAGCTGTGGGCACGAACTATGCCGAAAAACGCGGTGCGGCGCAGTTTGAAGCCACCGATTCAGCCTCGGAAAAAATAGAGTATTTGTATCGTTTACTGGTGCACGACAAGCTGATTCAGCCACTGCCGGAAATTCAGGTAAGCCAGGGAAGTATGAAGCGCAAGTTAGCCTTGTGGGCCTCAAAACTGCCCGAGGCTTAGGGTTTGCGAAAGATATGGGAACTTGGCAACGGAATTTTAGAACTTCTTGCCTTCTTTTTATGAGTTGGATTGAGCACAGCGCTATTCGGTTCAGCTTGCCCCGACGCTGCGCGTTTCTGTGCGGCAGATTTCATCCAGTACAGCTCGCGCATCATTGCCGAAATTAGCCCGTTGACCTGTTCTTGTGGCCGCGAGGCAAAGCAAAAATGTTGCTGGGTCGCGCCGATATAGGCCTGGCAGTTGTGCACTAAACAGGCGTGGTTTGCCAGTAAGCGGTTACGCAGCACGAGGCCGTCATAGCGCGGACTGAGCCTAGCATATACGAAATTTGATGTTGCCGGGGATACTCGAAACACCTTCAGATGTGACAGGCAGTGGGCGAGGTAACGGCTGTCGTTAATGGTTTTAATGCGACTCACCTGGTAAGCCTCATGCTCGTTTTGCACCAGCGAAAGCGAGGTGTCGGCAACGCCATTGATACTCCAGTGCGGCATGTGTCTTTTCAAACGCGCAATGTTTTTTTCATTGCTAATAGTGCAACCGAGGTATAACCCATGCATACCCAGGCTGCTGTCAAAACTCTTGATCAACCAAACATTGCCGAATTCACTGACCGCGTTTTTGATCGACGGCGGCGATAAACTTGAGAAATCGATAAATGATTCATCGACAATTACATTATCTAAATTTGCCAAGCGCTCTAAAATCCAAATTAAGTCCCGGTAACTAAATAGTGACCCGGTGGGGTTATTGGGATTACAGATAACCACATTTTTTGCCCGAGACCGTCTCACGGCAATAACAAATTGCTCCTTTGTCAACTGATACAGATTTTCATCGCGATATTTAGCCGCATAAATTTTTATGCCCAGCTTGCTAGCATGGTCTATCCATGGGCTATATGTGGGTAAGGTCACAAATAGACTGTGGCGGATAACCAGCGAACTCAACCAAGCAATTATCTCGCTGACGCCATTACTGGCAATCAGGGTGTTGGGCTTAGTCACATTGGAAAACAGGGCGAGGCTCTCAGAAAGCCTTTGATTGTTTTGCGGAGCGTATTTCAACGCGTGTTCTAGGTTATTGTGCAGAGACTGGATGATTTGCCGCGGGGGGAAATAGCTATTGCCAGGTACAGAGTAGTCTTTTAGTTGATCGATGGAGGAGAAGTTATGAGTGAACAATGAAATAGGAAGGTGAGGCCCGCCCTGCTTGAGAAGACTTAAGTTAAACGGCAATTTCCTGTATTTCACTTTCACTTGCTCCATAAGTATCACTAAAAAAGCTTGGGGGTTGAGTGTTCGGCCCGTCCTAAATGTTGGATGAAAATCATCGAGTTTGATTAATATGCACACAAGACTATGCCATACCAGTGTATTTTTGTGTGAGTTTTGTTTCACCGCACGAAATTGCAAGCAAAAACCAATGCGAGATGTGCCGCCGTTAAAATATGCTCAAAAAAATCTAAGGCCGAAAGTGAGAAGCCTGTTGCAAAGGGTAATCGCGATGGCAATGTCAGCATCTGATGCTATTGGCAATTTTTTGCAGAGATTGTAAATGCGAAGGGGCTTCGATGCAGCGAAACAGGATGGGGTTGGGGTTTTGTAGATGGCTAGCTCTAAGGTCCACTCAGGGCAACAAGTTAATAAGCGAGTTAATAAGCGAGTAAAGAGCACCACAGAAGAAACAAAAAGGGTTCGCTGTAACTGTTTCAGGTTTTGCGAATTCTATGCGGCCCAAAAGCGTAGGTAGAGGGCCCGAAAGGGGGGGGGACGGACCATACCTACTACCTTGGGTTTACAAAACGGCTACAGACGAACCAAAAGTACTTATAAATTCTTGGATAATTGGAATGAGCAATAGTTCAAAAATATTGCCTTTAAAGCGGTGTTTCCAAAAAAATTCCTACAAAATAGAGGTAAACATCACACTTTTATCGATAATTAATACAGGGTATTGACACGAGCCCGCTTTCCAAAGCTTTCGACTTGGCCCGTACAACCATTATCCTAAATTAATCAGTTGGATCTACTGCGGACGCCCAATGAACTGAAATTAAAGCGTTTTTTCAATTTTGCGGCTGCACCCGGAGAGTGACTACGAATTTGCCTCAAAAGTTAAAAAATTCACTCTAATTTCAGCCCCTTGAGCGCCCTCGCTACGATCCAACTGATCTATTTAGGATTATGCAAGATCTGGGGGTAAATTTTGGTTAAATTAAGTCACTCACAACTAAAAATAATTGCCCCCGGCTTCGCCGAGGGCAAAAATCCTCTAGTAGGTTTTGTGATGAACACGATGTTTGCGATTTTGCTTCATAGCCTGCCATTGCTCGAACTGTTCTTGGCTAAGCACGGCTTTTACCTGGCTGGTAAATTCGGCATGATCCAGAACCCGCTGTCTCGCCTGTTGCGCCGCTAGCTCTGCCGCGGCCTCGGCATCGCCGGCATCAATCAGAGACTGCACTTCAGAATGCGCTTGGTACTTATCCCCTTTGCTGGCCATTTTTTCTTCAAAAATAGTTTGCAGGCTGCTTTCCTGCTCGGCAGTCAAGCCAAGCTTTTCGGTCATTCTGGCTATCATTCGCTCACCGTGACCCGCAGCAAAAACGCTTTGCCCCAAGGGAATCAGCAAAACTAAAGCGGCGACTAAACCTAAAATTCGAGTTTTCATGCATATTCTCCGTTCTATTTAACTTATTAATTAAAAAAGTGGTTAGTTGGTAGCGTAAATTTAAACAAGTTAAGCGATGCAATCGCGTGGATTGTGGTTATTAGACCAGCCTTGGGACTAGAAGTAAGTCAAGATAGTTCAAGAATATTAGGGAATTGACAAAATCGCCGCGCACGCGCCGACCAATAACGGTGTAACACTAGTCATCTAACAAAGGCAAACTAATGCTTACCTCGAGACCACCACTTGGTTTATTTTTTGCGCTAATCTCGCCGTTATGAGACTTCACAATACGTTCGGCGAGCGCCAAACCAATACCCGCGCCCTTGTAGCGCGCCCGCGCGGTAGAACTGCGATAAAAAGGCGAGAATATCTTACTCAGTTCACTTTGATCCACGCCCTCACCGCAATCCGAAACAACAATCACCAGCTGTTGCTTAACCGCCTTTAGCTCAACCCGCACCTCGCTGTTTTCCGGTGTGTGACGAATGGCATTGCGAATAAGGTTTTCCACTGCCCGGCAAAAATAAGTAGCGGCCAGATTCACCAGCAGCGGCGCTTGGTGGTGCACATAAAGCACACTTTTGTTGAGGGCGTCCGCCTCAAAGGAGGCATCATCAATCAGAGGGGCCAAGACGGCGATTATGTCGGTTTTTTCCAGGCTTAGCGCCACCGCTTCGGTTTCGAAGCGAGTCAAGGTCATCACTTCATCAATTAGCGACTCCAACTCGTTGAGCTCTTTGCTCAAGCGCCCTTGCAGTTCGCCGCGCCCCTCGTCTGAGCTGTGTTTCAGCATATCGGCAATCAGCTGCATTCGCGCTAAGGGCGAGCGCAACTCATGGGAGACATCGCGCAGTAAATTTTGCTGATTTTTGGTAGCGCTATCTAACTCTTTGGCCATAAAGTCGAAACGTCGTGCCAGGGCGGCAATTTCATCTTTGCGACGACCCACGGAATCGGCAACATGGCTTTGAAAATCGCCAGCGGCAATGCGTTCCGTAGCCAGGTAAAGTTGCTTTATCGGCGACGTGATGTAACGGGCCAGCAGCACCGCCACCGCGCCGCTGCCTAAGAACGCAAAACCAATCATTACCGCCGAGTAGAATAGTTGCCAGCGGGATCGGTGACGGATATTCAAAAGCCGCAATGGTGGCTCGCCGGGCAGAGCCACCGGGTGAAAGCGCAGTCGCCGCGGCGGCGCAGCCTTGGGCGCGAAATTGCGTCCGTTGGCCGTGTCCAGTCTTTGCTGTACAAAATCTGGCAGTGCGCGCTCGGCAATATCTTGCCCTTGAGGATTCAGCAAATACACGGTTTGGCGCTTATTCGACACCTTCAAAGCCCACTTCGCCGGACTTTCGCCCTGGGCTACAGCACCCTGTAATTTATCAATTAGCTGTTGTGCCCGAATATGCGGCGGTATTAAACGCTGCTGAATTTCTTGTTCGCGCAGCAGCGTAAATAAGAAAATAGAACTAAAAACGACCACCACAAACACGAGCCAATTGGCCAGCCAGATACGTAAAAACAAGCGGTTCATGAGGCGTATTGGTACCCCACACCTCGCACCGAAAGAATGCGCTGGGAGCCCTTAACGGTGGGGCCGAGTTTTTTGCGCAAGCTACTCACATGGGTGTCGAGACTGCGATCGTAAGGCGTGGGGTCGCGATTGAGCACGGTGCGATACAAATGCCCGCGAGACACCGGCTCACCGGCGCGCAACATTAACATCTTCAGCACGACCGACTCGACGCCAGTTAAGGTGACGGTTTTGCCCGCAACTTCCACTTCATTGCGCGTGGGGTAAAAAACCACATCTTCCTGCTGAATACTATTATTCACTTGCTTCTTATTAGTACGGCGCAATATCGCCCGCATACGGGCTAAAAGTTCGTCGGCACTGAAGGGTTTGGGTATGTAGTCATCTGCACCGAGGTCCAAGCCCTTTATGCGATCCTGCTCGTCCCCTTTGGCGGTTAACATGATCACCACCACATCGGAGGTCATGCGCACTCTCTGCAGCACATCGAAGCCGGAGGCGGCCGGTAACATTACATCCAATAAAACGATATCAAATTTCTCTTTGTCCATCATCGCCACGCCGCTCTCGCCATCGTGAGCCAGCGCTACGCTCACCTGCGAACGCTGCAATACCGCTTGCAATAACTCGCACAAGTCCCGGTCATCGTCGATCATTAAAACGCGCATAGATTGCCTTTCAGCTTAAACCTAAATTAATCAGTTGAATCTACTGCGGACGCCCAATGAACTGAAATTAAAGTGTTTTTTCAATTTTGCGGCTGCACCCGTAGAGTGACTACGAATTTGCCGCAAAAGTTAAAAAATTCACTCTCATTTCAGCCCCTTGAACGCCCTCGCTACGATCCAACTGATTTATTTAGG
>JAHQVY010000188.1 GCA_019634095.1 Cellvibrionaceae bacterium | reverse complement strand
ATTGGTCATTTTGTTCAATAAGCGCTAATTGCTCATTATGCTCAAAAAGCGCACTGCAAGCTATACCCAAAACACTTGAGATTTAGGCCTCATGAGCACGCCCCTAAGTGCCCTTGCCGGTGTTGCTCCGCCTTAAATAGAATGGCTATTCTGCGTTGCCCTAATACCTCACATTCTTGTGAGTACCGCCTTGCCAAGAACAAAAATTGGCGCACTCCTAACACCTAAATCTCAAACGCTTTGGGTATATATTATATAAGAATAATAATTTTTTTATATATTTCTATTTGTTGTTAGCGCTTGAGGTGTAATTAACGCATTGCGAGTGCCGCCGGCCCGAATAT
The DNA here is from genome assembly GCA_019634095.1 of Cellvibrionaceae bacterium. Classification (GTDB taxonomy): domain Bacteria; phylum Pseudomonadota; class Gammaproteobacteria; order Pseudomonadales; family Cellvibrionaceae; genus JAHQVY01. The sequence continues at coordinate 4,765 of JAHQVY010000188.1, read as the reverse complement.
TTCCTCTGTTAGCTGAGTTTGCGTCGAGATTGCGCATTGCATTCCGCAAAACCCTCGCCTGTTTCACCTAAAGGCGCAATGAATCCAGATGCCATAGATGTCCCGTCGCCCAGCCCTGCAAAAAAACTGCAAATTATCTGCAAGGAAAAATTCAATAACCTAGTTCATAATTAACAGGGTGGAAACTGCGTTTGGAATGCGATATATGCTGCGGTTTTGACACGGTTTCTCAAGCGTGAATAGCTCTTGCTTGACAGCTAGCTTATTTCGCGTACTATTTCATTGAGCATAACTATTGTTTTTAGTGAGGGTAGAGTCTTCAATCACTTAGGCCGTATTTGGGCAGATAGTGCAAAATCTGCTGAGAGTCACGATCATCATCCTACTCCCTACTGGGTGACCCATAGGCTGCGCCACTTTCATAATCGCGATAGCCAAAAAAAAGTTAATTCCAAATTCAGAAAACCCCGCTTGGTTGTGCCAAGCGGGGTTTTTCGTTATGGCGCGCGTGTTGAACCCAGTGCTTTGCGTTATATGCGCAAAGCGGGACATTCATAACTGTATTGTGGGGTTGATGTTATTGTGGAAGCGAAAATTCTTAGGCTAAACATGGCCGGGCAACCCATAGAGTGGCTGCATTGGAAAGAGGCCGTGTGTTTGCACGCCCGCGGTTTAGTTAAATGGACCCTGGGCGGTACCGTCAAAAAGGTGTTTGGTGGTCGTTCGCGTATTTCTTGCCGGCAAACATGTATTGAATTGTCCGCCATTATGGCTTGCGATGGCGAGCGGTTAGCGCAGGTGAGAAAAAATCCGCCATTGACAAACCCGGCGTTGTTTTATCGCGATAACTGCCAGTGTATGTACTGCGGAAATTATTTTAATTTCGATGCGCTGTCGCGCGATCATGTTATTCCCAGTAGTCGTGGTGGCTTAGATAAATGGGAAAACGTGGTCGCCGCTTGCCGACGTTGCAATCAGCGCAAGGGGAATTTTTTATTGAGCGAAATTGAGATGGAGCTAATCGCGCTACCTTACCGGCCGAACCCCGCAGAATATTTAGCGCTAATAAACAGTACCCGTATTCGCGGCGACCAAATGGAATATCTGCGGCCGCAATTTTCAAAATATAAGGGCTTCGGTTAAGGTGCTCGATATTGCATCGCGCTGAGCGGCGGTTTGTGTGAATTCCAGATAACCGCTAGCGGTTTTCTGGTGATTTTTTACTGACCACTGTTTAAGTTAATATTTTTAAGGTGTGGTGCGAAGTTACAGGGTTTGTTGCGGCTGTCGAGCTGTTGCATAATAATTTTTTGCCAGGCTGTCTGGCAGGCATTGTTGCTGCCGGGCATGCAGAAAATAAGCGTTTTATTCGCCATGCCCGCCAGGGCCCTAGACTGAATCGTCGAGCTACCTATTTCCTCGAAAGACACCTGACGGAATAATTCGCCAAAGCCCTCCACAACTTTGTCGAGCAGCGGTGTTACCGCTTCGGGAGTGCTATCTCGCGAAGTAAAACCGGTGCCGCCAGTAATCAGTACCACCTGGGTGGCGTCATCGGCGATCCAGCGCGACAAGTGAGCGCGAATTTTGTAAACATCGTCAATGCAAATACATTTTTCTGCCACTTGGTGCCCCGTATCCCTTACGCTTTCTACTAAATAATTGCCGGAACTGTCGTCGGCTTCATTGCGGGTATCCGACACGGTAAGTACGGCGATATTGAGTGGAATCAGTTGTCGGGTAATATGTTTGGCCATGGGGCGCTCTCGAAAACATTAAACTACGGTTTAGGATATCCAGCGATCGAAGGGAATAATTTCAAGGGTTTCACCCTGCTCGATGTCGCCGCGTTGTGCATCGATTTTAATAAAACAGTTTGCTTTGCTTAGGGAGGATAAAATGCCTGAACCCTGCGCTGGCAAGGCCGCGACAATTAGTTTGCCGCTAGCGATATCGCTCGGTTGGTACACCCCCCGTTGAAAGTCAGTTCTACCGGGGCGTTTTTTAATGGTGTTTTTTGCGATGGCATAGAGCATTGTTGGCCGAATAAAGCCTTCGCCGGATATTTTGCGCAATGCCGGCACCACCAGTTGATGAAAGGTGACTGCCGCCGATACCGGATTGCCAGGTAAGCCAAAATAATAGGCTCGGTTTTTTTTGCCAAAGCAAAACGGCTTACCAGGTTTTATTGCCAACTTGTAAAGTGACACCTCGCCAAATGACTGAAAGACTTCTCGGGTGTAGTCCGAATCTCCCACCGATGCCCCGCCCGTTGAAATAATTGCATCGCAGTTGCTTGCCGCGCGAGTAAACGCCGCGGTAATTTTTTCTGGCGAATCTGGGATAATTCCCAGGTTGAGTACCTCGAAATTTAAGCGTGCCAGCATCGCGCCGAGTACGTGCAGGTTGGTTTCAAAAATGGCGCCATCGCGCAGCGGCTCTCCTGGGCGGAGCAGCTCGTTGCCAGTGGCAAACAGGGCCACGCGCAACTTTTTATAAACAGCCAATTCACCGTAACCGGTGGAGGCGAGTACACCAATATCTGCTGGGCTTAAACGTCGACCCCGCCGCACAATCACATCGTCGCAGGCGATATCTTCACCCGCCGCACGTATATTCGCACCGGGGTGCAGTTTGTGGTCACTAAGTGTAACAAGGTCGCCTTGACGTTGCGTTGTCTCTTGCATTACCACGGCATCGGCACCCTGGGGGATGCTGGCACCGGTCATAATACGCACACACTCTCCAGCCGATATGCGCCCGGGGAATGGCGCCCCTGCTTGAGAGCTGCCGATACACTTAAGGGTGGAGGAGGTATTGCCGCTAGAGTTTAGCGCGGCGATATTGACCGCGTAGCCATCCATGGCCGAATTATTAAAGGCTGGCACCTTAATTTTGGCCTGGTTGTCGCCCCAGGCAACCCGGTCTAATGCCTCCATAAGGGGGACGTTTTCCCAGTGGCTGAGGGGGCTCACAGCCTCTTCGATTATGTGTAAGGCTTCATCTAAAGGCGTCAGCGATGTGGGGTAACACGTGTCTTGGTTCATAGAGTAAAACCTGATTCACCGGAATGGGGGCTTGTGTCGGCTCTTAAGCTTGCACACTTAAATACTTAAACAGTAAACACTTAAACATTTGCAAGCTTATACCTTTACAAGCGCAGCGAACAGCGGTTGGCTGTAAGCTGAATCGAGGTGATTTCACATTGTGCTCAATTTTAAGGTATTTTTAGTCGGCAAATTGTATAGTCTTTCCGCGTATTTGTATACGCTATGCCAAGCTGCCTGCCGCCGAGATAGCGCCCGAGAAGATAGCCGACGCCTGCGGGCTCAGGCGTCGCGCAGTAGAGGCGCCACTTCATCCCATAGCGAGTGATAGGCCCTATTCGCCGGGCGGCTCTTGGCATAGGTATCTACTGGCGCTCGGTGCTCGCCCATGCTTTCGATGTCAATAGAAAAGGGAATATCGGTTTCAAGGAAGGTTTTATAGCGCGAGCGCATAGACTCCATGGTTTTTTTGTGCAGCGCTTTTTGCGCTTGAACCATGGAAAAAAACGGTAACAGGCGTTTGCTGGGAAAGTCGTTTTCTTTAAAAAATGTATTGAGTTGTTCGAAGGTTCGCTCCGATAAGGTCGTGGGTATTACCGGCACCAACACAATATCTGACGCGATAAAAACCGCCTCAGAAAGATTGCTGATAGTCGGCGGGCAGTCGAGTATAATTAAATTATACTCCTTGTTAAAGCCTTTCAATATTTTTGATAGTCGGTTCTTGCGTCTGTTTACGGTACTCAGTAGGGTGTCAAAATTACGGAAGCTTAGATGAGCGGGAATAATGTCGAGGTGTTCGAAGTCGCTGGCTCTAATTTGCTTTACCAGTGCACTGTAGGCGTTGAAAAACTTTTTTCCCCATTCTTTTTTAGTAGGTTTTACGCGAAAGTAAAAAGATGAAGCTCCTTGAGGGTCCAGGTCTATCAGCAAGGTTTTTACACCAGATTTTGCCGCCCAATAGGCGATATTTACCGAGGTCGCCGTTTTTCCTACGCCGCCTTTCATGCTGTAACAGGAAATGACTTTCATCATATAGTGTTCCTAGAGTTTGCTGCTATCGAAAAACATACTAGCGATAAGCCTAAAAGGGATAGTGTCTACTTCAAGCTCGCTGTGAAACTATCTCTATAAGCGCGTCACGATCTACTTAACTAGGTAAACAGGCGTTTGAATTCACCGGCTACTTTTTGTTGGCTGAAATTTTCGAATGCACCCACTACACGGGATTTTTCCTCCAGCTGCTTTTGATGTAGCACTGCGATAAAGCCGCTGGCTGCGGCTATTAAATTTGACGATTTTGTTTTGGCGGAATATTGGCTAATAAAGTCTTTTTGCACCGAGTGGTCGTTAAAGTTACCCAAAATTGTTTGCAGTTCTTTGACCGCTTTTATCAAAGCAATTATCGGCTTCTTGGCGAATAGCTCTGAGAAGAATTCCATTAGATAACGCAATTTTTTGCACTCAATGCGCAGTTCGTGGACGTCGTCATCGGGTGTGTCATGTTTGATGTTCGAGCCCAGCGCGCAAACTTTTTGGTAGCGCTTGAATATACGTTTTTTCGCTAATTCGATAATAGCTTGCCGCGATGCTTCATGTTGATACTGTGGCTCCATTGTTACTAAGCTAATAATTTCGGAAAAAAGTGTCTCGCACTTTTTAGAAGCCAAAAAGCTGTTAACTTGTTTTAAAGCCTGCTGTCTTTCGCTTTGCAGCAT
>JAHQVY010000187.1 GCA_019634095.1 Cellvibrionaceae bacterium | reverse complement strand
CCTTAACCTTTTCCAAGTCGCTCTGATTGCCATCGCTAGGCAAGCCGTTGCTGGGTTCGGTACTGCCCATTTCCGCAAGCTCTCGATCATTTCTGATGCTAACCGCCAATTGCGATAAATCCACAGCCACACTGGGATCGTTTTCTATTGCGGTTTGCACGACTTCAAGAATACGACTGACCTCAGCGAGAATTTCCGCCAAACTTACCGCCGTCGTGTCGGTCGCTTCTCGGTCGGCTAAACCGCCGTTAGCTGCGTATTGGGCCACAAATTGATTCGCGGCCTGAGCAATACTAAAGTCACCGTTGCCCTGTAAAATCGCCTGCACCACCGCCGTATTGATAAAGGCGAATTCAATAATGCGACTATCCACGCCAACCAAGTTCGCCGGATTGGTTACATCAATTAAGGGAATCGAGTACAAATCGCCGAGCAGGCCAAAACGATTCGCCACCCGGCTGTTGGCATCGGCAATGAGGTTGGCTAAATTCACCTGCGATACATCCTGCGCCTCTGCCAGTTCATTCAAGGCTGTGGTCGCCGCTGTATTGGTTAACACCGAAACATTCACTGACTCAAAAGTTCCACCCTCGGCACCGGGGATAATAGCGTCGAGTTTAAAGTCGCTGTCGCTGAGTGCAATGGTGTCGCCAAAACTGCTGCCATTGCCGCAGCCCGAGGATAAGTCACAAATCATTTGCGTATCTTGGTCCGCTGTTACCCGAACCACTACTGGGCCGCCATCGTAGTCCGCAATGGTTAACGAATAAGAACCGTCGTCCTCGGTAACCACACTGGCAGCCAAAGCTTCGCTGCCAACACGTCCGTCGACGATGGGGTACACATTGACAACACCGCCTAAAATAAGACCTTTGGCGGCAACCCCAGACATCGACACACTATTCGGCTCTGGGCTAGGCGCCGGTGTGACGCCGGGATCGGGGGTCGCTGTCGGCTCGACGCCACCTGGGTATCTGCCGGCGCCATCGCCATTATCACAGGCCGATAAAACCAACACCGCCACAGCAGATGTGAATAAAATTGACAACCTCTTTATAAACATATTTCGCGCACTCTTTTTTGACATGACAAAAGCATTCAACCGCCAGCTAATGCCGTGCAAACAAGGTGTGGCACCGATAAACCACAAGAACCTCACTAAAGCCGGGCATGTAACACTGGAACCGATAAATATAAAAAAAGAATAGACGAGCGTTTTTCGAAAAACCATTTTCCGGCGCTGTTTAACCTAAGCTTGCATAAACTTTTGGCGCAGAACCGCTTCGCTGCCTGTGTAGCAGCTTTTCTAGCGCTGTACTCGATTTTTTGGCAATTTCTTTCAACGTTACCAAGAGCGACTGAGATTGGTCGTAAAAATATCCATGCACCGCTTTCGAATCCAAAACTGAATGTAAGCTTAAGGTTTACTTTCGCCGAATTGACCGCAAACCTCCGTCAAACAACGGTCAAAACACCGTATTTTTTCAATAACTTAAGTCCGCTAAGCACCACGTATTGGCTTCGCTAAAAGGTAAACTTGCGTTAACATAGCCGCCATAACGCGCTGATTTTTTCTTGATTAATGAGTTAAACAAGGCGGCACTTCGCGGGTACTTCGGTTTATCGCGAAGCGAGTTTGGCGCCGTTAAAAGCGGCGCCAAACAAACGCTAGGGGTATTTAGGCAACTTATTAATCAAACATCTCGCGAAGCAGCCCAGCAACCCGTTTTCATCAAAGTCCAGGAGAAATCGCCATGGCGATTACAGCGAAAGTACGCCGATTTTCACGCGCCGTTATTGCCGGTTTAAGCCTTGTGCTGCTTTGCGCTTGCAATAAAGCGCCGCAAAACACCGGCAGCGATACTAAACCCCAGGGAGCCATGGCCAACTCGGGAGAGGTGGCGGAAAAAACCGCCGCCGAACAACGCGATCTTCTGTGGCAGCCGCACCTCTTAAGCGTGCCCTCGGGTTGGCAACCCGCCGCTGCCGCCATCAAAATTCGCTTCCGCCACCCCGTGGCGTCAAACAATCAATTGCAGCAAGCCTTGAGTGACGTGGTCACAATGCAACCAAATATCGACGCCAAAGTCATATTTAGCGCCAACGACGAAATCAGCATTGTGCCCAATAAACCCCTGCGCTCCGGTGAGCGACTTGAGCTAAGCCTGTCGCCGCAAAAATTACAGGGCGTCGCGGACACTCTCGCCCCCTACACGTTTAGCGTGCAAGCACTGATACAGGATTACGAATTGCATATCGCGGGGTTAAAGCCCATGCCAAACAGCAAACAAATGCGTTTGCACGGCTCGATCAAAACTGCCGACGCCGCCGACCCGGCATTAATAGAACAGAGCTTGACTCTGGAGCACCTCGCAAAGCCCTTGAAAATTCAGTGGCAACATCAAGTAAAACCGGGCTTGTCTCAATTTCAGGCAGAAGGCATTGCGCGCGGCCGCGAAGCATCGACCATTGAATTACAGTATGCTGCGCAAAAAATTGGCGTTGAAAAATTTGGCCGGCAAAGCATCACCGTTCCGGCTGTCGATGAATTTCGAATTACCGGCGCGCAAACAGCGCAAAGCCGTCGCCAATATATTGAAGTGAATTTTTCAAAAGCGCTAGATAGCAAACAAAACCTTAACGGTTTAGTGCAAATCGATAAGCAAGCGGTATCTTCGCGTATCGACGGCAGTACGCTGCGGGTTTACCCCGCAAAAAAAATCACCGGCCCGGCGATGCTAAGCATCGATAAAACTCTGCGCAGCGCCAACAATCAATCGCTGTCCGAAGCCTACACAAAGGAGCTGGTGTTTATCAGCGAGCTTCCGGGGGTGCGTTTCTCGCGCAGCGGCTCGATTATTCCACCACAAGAATCCATTAGCGTACCCATCGAAGCCGTAAATGTGAATTCTCTTTGGGTAAGTGCCTTTGAAGTGTACGAAAACAATATACCCACTTATTTGCAAAATTATTCGCTGTCGGCGAACACCGCCGATACCAGCACCGGGCGCTATTTGTGGCGCAAAAAAATTACCCTGCCCTCCGTGCCCTTGGATACCTGGCAGCGCTTCGATATCGACCTGCAAGCGCTTATGCAAAAGCATGCAAAAAGCATTGTCAACTTGGAAATTAGCATCGATAAGTCCAACCTCGCCATCAGCTGTAAAGACGACTCGCCAAGCCTGAAACAGAAAAAATTACAAAACTATGAAGGCCCGAATATGCAAACTCAGCTGCAGCGGCCGCAGTGGTTTAAACGCTATTATTCGCCCGACAACGGCTATGTTACCTATGAACAGCGTCGCGACCCGTGCCATGCGGGCTTTTATAGCCACTACAGTGCAAAGAATGTTAAACAGCAGCGCAATTTTTTTATGTCGGATATTGGGCTGATTGTAAAAAAGGGTGAGCGCCTGGATACCCATGTGGTCGCCACCAGTATTGCCCAAGGCAAAGCCCTGGGCGGTGTCGAATTGCGTTTATTTAATTTCCAGCACCAATTAGTGGCCAGCGCTACCAGCAATAAAAATGGCATGGCCACACTGCAAGCGAAAAGCCCCGGTTTTTACTTGGTTGCGCAATACAACGACGATAAAAACTACCTTCGCCTGCCAAGAAATGAAGCGCTGCCAACTAGCCAGTTTGATACTCGCGGCGAACACCTGACACAAGGGTTAAAGGGTTTTATATACGGCGAGCGAGATGTGTGGCGCCCCGGCGATGATATCTATCTAAGCTTTATACTGGAAGACACGCTGCAAAGCTTGCCGGCAAAGCATCCGGTTTCCCTCGATTTTTTCGACCCGCGAGGTAACAAGTTAACCACCTTAACCCGCAGCGAAGCCCAGGGGAATATTTATACCTTTAAGCTCGCCACCAAAGAAGACTCGCCCACCGGTAACTGGCGCGCAGTGGTGCGCGTAGGGGGCGAATACTTCGATAAAATTATCAAAGTGGAAACCATTACCCCCAACCGCTTAAAAGTCGATTTGACACCGGCGCAGCGACCGCTGCAAAAAAGCGCCCAAGGCATTGCAACGGAATTATTTGCCCAGTGGCTGCACGGCGCTACTGCAAAAAATCTAAAGGCGAAAACCGAGCTTAAATTGCGCCCCACAAAAACCGCGTTTGAAGGCTACAGCCAGTACCTATTTGACGACCCGGCCAGCAGTTTTAAACAGTACCAACAAGCGGTGTTCGACGGCAGCCTCGACAACCGGGGCAAAGCCCGTTTTACACTGGATTTTAGCGCCCTGCAAAACGCCCCAGGCAAACTCAAGGCCACCTTTGTGAGCCGCGTGTTTGAGCGCAGCGGCAATTTTAGCACCAGCATTCGCAGCGAAGAGCTGCTGCCCTACAGCCAATGGGTGGGGCTGCATATTGCCCAGGGCAGCGGCTATCGCGGCGCAATAGCGCGCAATCAAGATCATCCGATTAACATTATCGCCATCGATAGCCAAGGCAAACCGTTGTCCGGGCGCAAGTTGCAGCTGCAAGTGTATAAAATAGGTTGGCGCTGGTGGTGGGAGCAAAGCAACGAAGACCTATCCAATTACGTGCGCAGCTCGGGTAATTACGCGGTTGAACAAGCCTCTCTGGTCACCGATGCACAAGGCAAAGCCAAGTGGCAACTGGCGAAAAACAACTACGACTGGGGGCGGCATTTAATTCGCGTTTGCGATACACAGGGTGGCCACTGCAGCGGTAAAGAACTTTACCTGGGCTGGAGTTGGCGCAATCAAGTGAACCCAGACAGCGCAACGCAATTGATGCTCGCCACCGACAAACAGCGCTACCAACCGGGAGACACGGCGCGTATTACTATTCCCGAACTGGCCGAGGGGAAAATTCTTTACAGCTTGGAAAACGGCAGCGAAGTGCTAGAGCAAAAATGGCTCGACCTCGAGCCCGGAGCCAAGTTTTTTGAGCTCGCTATTACCGAGGCTATGGCGCCCAATGTGTATCTAAACACCATATTAATTTTGCCACAGCAGGGCAAGCAAAGTGATTCACCCATTCGGCTATACGGCATTGCGCCGCTTATTGTCGACGACCCCAACAAACGCTTGCAGCCACAATTGAGCCTGCCGCAAAGCGTGCGCCCGCAAAGCGAATTTGAAGTCACCGTGAGCGAAGCTAATCAGAAACAAATGCACTACACCCTGGCCATGGTCGACGAAGGCTTGCTGGGCATTACCGGCTACCGCACCCCCAATCCACTCGATACCTTTAATAAGCGCGAAGCCCTCGGCGTGCTCACCTGGGATATGTACGATGGCGTGCTGGGCGCCTACGGTGCAAGCTTGGAGCGCCTGTTAAAAATTGGCGGGGGCGATCAGGGGCAAGATCGACAAAAGGGCAAAGATCGGCGCTTTCCACCGGTAGTTAAATTTTTAGGCGCCTTTACTTTGCAAGCCGGCGGCAGCAAAACACACCGCATAAACTTGCCGCAATATATGGGCGCGGTAAGGCTGATGCTAGTGGCTTCCAGCAATGGCGCCTATGGCAAAGCCGAAAGCAGTGTACAAGTTAAGCAACCCCTTAACCTGTTAGCTACGTTGCCGCGGGTGCTCGGCCCCGGAGAACGAGTATCCCTGCCGGTGAATGTTTTTGTAAGCGACGCCAGCATTAAACAGGTAGAGGTTAAAGTGAGCGCCAGCGATATATTTAAAGTAACCAAGGCACAGCAGCGCTTTACCTTCGAGCAGCCCGGAGACCAAATTGCCTCGCTGGAACTAGAAGTACTGGATAAAATTGGCCCGGGAGAAGTGCGGGTGATTGCCACTGCGGGGAATGAAACCGCCGAACAAACTATTGTTATCGAATCGCGCGCGCCCAACCCTGCCTCGACTATAAGCCAGACAAAAACCCTGCAGCCCGGAGAAGCATGGACAGCAAATTTGTCCCCTCACGGAATGCCCAACACTAACCAAAGCGCGGTAACCATTAGCAGCTTTCCGCCAATCAACTTGGAAAAGCGCTTAGGCTACTTAATTCGCTACCCCCACGGCTGCATTGAGCAAAGTACCTCCGCGGTGTTTCCGCAATTGTTTCTGCAGCAATTAAAACAACTCGACAGCGAACAGCAACACACCATAGAAACCCATGTGCTGGCAGCCATCGATAAATTCCGCAACTTTCAAAAAAGCGATGGCGGGTTTTCTTACTGGCCCGGTACCGCGTATATCAATGCCTGGGCGAGCATTTACGCCACCCACTTTTTGGTGGAAGCCAAAGCCCTGGGCTATGCGGTGCCCAACACCCTTCTAGATCGGGCGCTCAATTTCCTCAAAGCGCCGCCGCAAGGCCGCAACCGCAATCGTCACAGCCACTTTGCCACGAATGCCTACCGGCTGATGGTACTGGCGCGCGCTGAGTCCGCCGAGGTTGCACAGATGAATCGGATGCGAGAATCACTGATGCAACAGTCGTCCAATAGCGCCCACCTCCAGGTGGCTCGCTGGCAACTGGCCATTGCTTACCAGCACTTGGGCCTGAACGATATTGCCACTCAGCTCCTGGAGGCCGGCGCCAACCAGCCCTATGCCTACGATGTTGGCGAATTAACCTATGGCTCGCAACTGCGAGATACTGCGATTTTATTATCCGCTTACAATGCGCTGGATCTCGATCGGCAAAGTTGGCAAACCGTAAAAGTTATTGCCGCCGGTTTGTCCAGCGATAACTGGTACAGTACTCAGTCGCTGGCTTGGGCTTTTATTGCGCTGTCGCAATATGCCAGCAAGACAGTCTCTGCACAGGGTAACCGTTTCGCCATTAGCGAAGATGCGCAAAACACCTGGCAAAACCTGCAGAGCATAAAAACCTTTTATCAACAAACACTGGCGCCATCATTGTTGCGACAGCAAAGTTGGACGTTGCGCAATGACGGCGACAAGCCGCTGCATATTGAAGTATCAAACCGCGGCACGCCGCCGCCGGGGCAAGAACAAGCCCGCAGCCAAGGGCTGAGTTTAAGCGCGACCTTTTACGATAATCAGGGTGAACAACTGGATGTTGGCAGCCTGCCCCAGGGGCAGGATTTTTACGCAGAAATTACGGTGCGCGGCCTCAATAATAAACCCACTTGGCAATTGGAAGATCTCGCGCTGTTGCTGCGGGTTCCCAGCGGCTGGCAAATTCGCAATCAGCGGCTTGAAGGCGACAGCCTCGCCAAGGGCCTCGACTACCAGGATATTCGCGACGACTCGGTGCTATCGTATTTTAGCCTGTGGAAAAACCACCGGTGGTACTATCGCTACAACGACAACAACCGCGATTCGCAAACCATTAGAATTCAATTAAACGCCTCCTTTGCCGGCAAATTTTATCTACCGGCCTGGCAGGTACAAGCCATGTACCAAGGCGATATTAGCGCGCAGTTAGCGGGGCAATGGGTAGAGGTTATGCCACAAGCCTCGAACTAATTGCCTCACACTAGTCGCCTCAAACGAATGGCCTGCGCTGTGCAAAAACTGGCCCCTGCCCTTGGGAGAGCATGCAGAAAAAAGCGCGTCAAAATCGGCGCGCTATTGCTGTGTGCGCTGCTGTTGTTCCACACTTATCCACTGCCCCAAAACCCGCGACAACAAGCGCTAAGCACGGTGCTGCTAGATAGCAACGGCGCGCTACTCGCGGCTAAAATAGCCCCCGACCAGCAGTGGCGCTTTCCCCGGGCCAACCAACTACCGGCAAAATATATTCGGGCACTGTTGGCCTTTGAAGACCAATATTTTTTCTACCACCCCGGCATTAATCCATTCTCCCTGTTGCGCGCCGCGTATAGCAATTTTAAAGCCGGGCGCGTTGTTAGTGGAGGCAGTACGCTTACCATGCAATTGGCGCGATTAATTCGCGGCGATCCACCGCGCAACTACACCAATAAAGCCATCGAAGCACTGCTCGCTCTCAAACTCGAGTGGCATTATTCGAAGCGAGATATTCTCGCGCTCTACGCCGCCCACGCACCTTTTGGTGGTAATACCGTCGGCTTTAGTGCCGCTTCATGGCGATATTTTTCGCAAACCGCGGTTTCGCAACATCAGTCGGGCCAGCTAACCTGGGCCGAAGCGGCGCTACTGGCGGTGCTTCCCAACAGCCCGGCGCTCATTCACCCGGGTCGCGGCCGGGATAAATTATTGGCAAAGCGCAACCGTTTATTAAAAAAACTTTTTCAGCGCGGCGTACTCACAAACAATCAATACCAATTGAGCTTACTGGAAAAATTGCCGCAAAAACCTCAGGCACTGCCGCGTTTTGCGCCCCATTTACTCGACAGTCTTATAAAGCAACACCCAAAGCGGCACAGCTTTGAAAGCACGCTGCAATTGGAGCGGCAAAAGCCACTGCTGGCGCTTGCCAGCGGGCAAAGTGACCGGCTCGCCACCCGCGGGGTTAACAACCTCGCCATTGTGGTTATCGATAACCAAGCGCTAAATACCGTAGCCTACGTGGGCAATAGCACTCCCCGCGGCAATTCCAAGCAATATGCGCAGCATGTGGATATCGCCACCCGCCCCCGATCCACGGGCTCGGTGTTAAAACCCCTACTTTACGCGTTAATGCTGCAAGAGGGTTTGCTACTGTCGGAAACCTTAATTCCCGATGTACCGGTTAATTTTGCCGGTTTTACCCCGGAAAATTTTGACCGCGATTACCACGGCGCGGTTAGCGCTAAGCAGGCCCTGGCCGCTTCTCGAAATATTCCAGCGGTGAACATGTTAAAACAATACGGTATCGAGAAGTTCTACGACAAACTCCAGGCCATGGGTTTAAGCAGCTTGTTTCGCAGCCCGCAAGATTATGGCTTAAGCCTTATTTTGGGCGGCGCGGAAGGCAGCCTGGTGGAACTTACGCAAATTAACGCGCTGCTAACCCATATTGCGCGCAATGGCAATGGCGCGGTGCGGGTACGGCAATTAACGTCTAACGCCGTTGCCGACAACCGTGCTGCCTTTCCCATTAATCAAGGCGCCGCTTGGTTAACTTTGGACGCTCTGCTGGCAGTGGCGCGCCCCGGTAACGAAAATATCTGGCGCGAGTTTTCCAGCAGCCAACATGTCGCCTGGAAAACCGGCACCAGTTATGGCCTGCGCGATGCTTGGGCCATAGGGAATAGTGGCAAATACACTGTGGGCGTTTGGGCTGGCAACGCCAGCGGCGAGGGCATTGCCGGTTTAAGTGGCTTGAGCACCGCGGCACCGATTATGTTTAACGTGTTTAACTTACTCGGTAATGCGCAGTGGATCGAGCAACCCGAATTTGCCTTAAAGACTGTAGAAGTGTGTGAAATCGACGGTTTCTTGCCGCGGGGAGATTGCGAAACCACAACCACCCGGGCCCCGCTCGACAGCCACTTCCAACAGACTTCACCCTTTTTTCAGCGGATTCATTTAGACCGCAGTCGGCACTTTCGGGTGCACGGCGGCTGTGAACAAGTGAGTAAGATGCACAGTGAATACCGCTTTGTACTGCCCCCCCATCAGGCCTATTATTGGCAACAAAACCACAGCCAATACCAAGCTTTACCGCCCTGGCGCGCGGACTGCATAGCCTCGCTCGCCAACTATACCCGCGATATGCCGATGCAAATTATTTACCCGCAAAGCGCGGCTAAAATTTATATCCCAATTGAGTTGAGTGGAAAAAAGGGTCGCGTGGTCTTTAAAGCCTCTCACAGAAATCCGCAGGCAAAAATTCATTGGCACCTCAACCAGAAGTTTATTCAAAGCACGCAACACTTTCATCATATTGCCCTCGATTTAAGCAGTGGCCAACACCAATTAGTGCTCATCGATGCGAGCGGCAATCGCTTGCAACGCAGGTTTAGCGTAATGGAAAAAAATTAAGCGCGGGAAACGCGGCTAATTAGCTGCGGCCTCAGGGATGCCCGGCGCATTTTCCGGGCCGCTCAAGCCTTGTATGGCTCAATTAAGTGTCATTGGACTATGATTGAATGGCCCTTAATTAGCGGCGGCCCCAGGGATGCCCGGCGCATTTTCCAGGCCGCTCAAGCCTTCCCTGGGCGCTATGCAAGCGTTCCCGACGCTTGAATGCCTGGAAAATACCCCGGCCATCCCTTTCCAATAACACGGGCAAATGGGAATGGGCAAAAGCCTGGACCGCCTTAGCTTTTGTAAGCTTTGTATGGCTTAATTAGGTGTCATTGGACTTTGATCGAATGGTACTTAATTAGCGGCGGCCCCAGGGATGCCCGGCGCATTTTCCAGGCCGCTCAAGCCTTCCCT
>JAHQVY010000186.1 GCA_019634095.1 Cellvibrionaceae bacterium | reverse complement strand
CGCTTTATCTTTTTAGAAGAGGGCGACGTGGCGGAAATTACCCGCAAGTCCATCGCCATATTCGATCTCCATGGCCATCCCGTGGAGCGTGAAATACACGAGTCCACTGTCAGCTACGACGCCGGCGATAAGGGTAAGTACCGCCACTACATGCTCAAGGAAATTTTCGAGCAACCGCATTCGGTTATCAATACCCTGGAAGGCCGCCTCAGCGATAGCAGCGTGCTTGACGAAACCTTTGGCACCAATGCCTCGGAGCTATTTAGCAAAATAAAGCACGTGCAAATTGTCGCCTGCGGTACCAGTTACCACAGCGGCATGGTGGCGCGATACTGGCTGGAATCCTTGGCGGGTGTGAGCTGCAACGTGGAAATAGCCTCGGAGTTTCGCTATCGCAAATCCCACGTACAGGGCAATAGTTTACTGGTCACTATTTCGCAATCGGGGGAAACCGCCGACACCCTCGCCGCCCTGAGGTTGGCCAAGGAATTGGGCTATCTCGGCAGCCTGAGCATCTGCAATGTCGCCGGCTCCTCCCTGGTTCGCGAATCGGACCTCGCCTTTATGACCCGCGCCGGCGCGGAAATTGGCGTGGCCTCTACTAAGGCCTTCACCACGCAACTCGTGGGCTTGGCGATGCTGGTACTGGGCTTGGGGAAATACAATGGCCTGCAGCATAGCAGCCAAAAAGAGATGAGCGATGCTTTAAAGTCGCTACCCGCAAAATTGGAGGAGAGCCTAAAGCTGGCCGATCAAATCGAAGCCCTCGCCGAAGAGTTTGCCGACAAACACCACGCCCTCTTCCTGGGCCGGGGCGACCAATACCCCATCGCCATGGAAGGGGCCCTCAAGCTCAAAGAAATCTCATACATTCACGCCGAGGCCTACGCCGCCGGCGAACTCAAACACGGGCCTTTAGCACTGATCGATGCCGATATGCCGATCATAGTGGTTGCCCCGAACAATGACCTCTTGGAAAAACTCAAATCCAACGTCGAAGAGGTGCGCGCGCGCGGCGGAATACTTTACGTTTTCGCGGATGTGAATGCTCACTTCGAAGGCGACGATAGCATGCGTGTCATCAATGTGCCCCATATCCATGAATGGCTCGCCCCGGTGCTGTACACCATTCCGCTGCAACTGTTGTCTTATTATGTTGCGATTATAAAAGGCACCGATGTCGATCAGCCGAGAAATTTAGCCAAGAGCGTTACGGTGGAGTAAGCACTTGCTCACAGGCAAGCTCTCGCCTGAGAAGCATCACTGCTTGTTAACTCTCATAAACTAATAATCGACGTCTGCTTCGATTCAAAAAAGGGTGATAACACGGAAGCCATTCACCCTCGCCCTGTCCTCACCATGCCCTGCGGGGAGGCCGCAAATTATCCGTAAACCGAATCCGCACCTTAAGCTAAACATTCTTTATCCCCTGCCAAATCGCTATGGTTCACTGTGTACTCGCAACAACAACCAATCCATGAATGAATTCATAAAACAACACACTGCACCGATTTTCGGTATGCATTATCTTGCGCTTACTAAACCGCTTGGCGAAGCCAAAAACCATCACAAAATATCGAAACACATCAGCAGCGCTTACCCAGTTGTCATACCATTTCCCCATAGCTCACAGTTATCTAGGGCAGCACCAATAGGGCAATGATAATGACATGCTGGGAAATTCTAAAAATAGAGCCGACACCCATTGTTTTACATATTAAAAAGGCCTACGCCGTACAATTAAAAATAACCAACCCCGAAACCAAACCACAGGCCTTTATGCGTTTAAACGCTGCTTATAAAGAAGCGGTAGCCAGCGCTAAGCATCTGAGTGTTGGAGTGGTGAAGACCACCGAAACTCGGAGCGATAACAACCGTCGCAGTAAGGCCACAGGCCCCTATGCGGCGGGATCAAACCACATCGACTCGCTGCGACATTGCAAAATCGAATCCGTTGAAGCGCTTCAACACCACCTGGTAAAACTCAGCCTCAACCCCAGTTTTCGATGGCATCGAGCAGCCTGGCAATCTCTGCTCGACCAAGCACTACTCATGAATATTAAAACCATGCAAGCGGCACAAGACGCCTGCCTGACCACCGTTGTCAGCCACGGTGTTGTCCCGGGCTTTGCTTTAAAAATGCTGCTCACTGAATTTGGTTTCTACAACAACAAGCTGGAAATGCTGCAGCGCCTGGGCAGAACGAAATTTATCAAACTCCAGGCGCTGTTGAGGCAGGCCGAAACCCGAATGGAGGAGGATTCACTTCGGCTCCACCCCGAGCGACACAGTCCCTCAGACTTTCAAAGGTATTTAAAACTGCGTTACAACTTCGCCGAAGATTTAATCTATCAAACAGACTCTGTCGATATTTTGCAGCAGAAATACCGAGAATTGCTCGCCATTTACCCACAAGATTTCGAGCTGCGAGTCACTTTTGCTATTTATCTGTATTTTAATGGCGGCAAAGATCAATCCGGCGCACTGTTAGAAACCCTGCTCGCAGACGATATCCAAGCCCCTAGAAATCATTGCTATATTGAGTTACTGCTCACTGCGGCAGAATACTACTGCAGTAGTCGGCAACTGCATAAGTTGCCATCAATTATCCAGCGCACAAGCAAAGAACATCTGCCCGATGAGCAACAATGTCGACTCGCAAAATACAGCGCTAGATATTATGCAACCAAATACGAATACGATGCGGCAATTATTTTACTGGAGCAGGTACTTGCAGCCACACCCCACGACTACCAAGCTCGTCTGCTGCGCACCGAGTATCGACGCGAATACTACATTGCCCTGCAAAGCCAGCGCCAAGCGCCCGACGTTCAGGCTGAGCTTGTGTACAAGTTGAGCCAATATAAAACGGTAATCGCTATTTTTGAAGACTATGCAGACTTCTTTGCTACATCCGATTGCATCTTTTGTGCCCTGGCATTTCACAAACTCGATCGCTACGAAGAAATGAACACTGAAGTGGGACGAGTGTTTAGCTTCATGCAGAAAAATAACATTAGAGCTTATGAAAACGTTAAAAAGCTCTGTGTTGCCGAAGCCGTATTTGATATCGACAAAAAAACATTTGAAAAATATATTACGCGCGGACTTGGTGAATTTTCTAACCCCAATATTATGGACATAGAAACTCATCTAGCGGCCTGCATTCTTTTTAAAAATACCAGCACCAGAACCCAACAAGACATAGAGACCGAAATATTCTACTTGGATTCTGCACTCTATTTTGGTCGGATTGCTTACAAAATTAACCAAGACCATAATTTATTAAATTTTCATTTTAGTCATGCGTGCTACCTAAAAAAGCAATATCGCGAGGCCATTGCGCCACTAGAGTCGTACTTATTAAACAACTATTCGAGCTTTATTGCTTTATTTCGTTTGGGTTACTGTTATTTGGAATGCGAAAAATATGAACAAGCGATAGATCGCTTTGAAAAAGCTCTGCGAATAGCGCGAGATGCGGCGTGGCGAAAATCTATTTTCAAAAACTTAAGGTACATTTATACCCAACTAAAAAACTCGGAAAAAGTTGATGAATACAGCAATGAAATTGAAAACTTAGAGCGAGCATACAGTAATGGCTGAGCTTAGCGCTTCACAAAAATGGATCTTAAATTTAGCGGCGATTCTCGCAAAAACCAACCGCGTTGGCTGTGATAGTATGCTACTAGGTGACCCAAACAATCACGACTATATCGAAGCATGGCAACAGACCTTGCGCAGAGACTGGGATGTAAACGACTATCGATCGCTAATAGAAAGCATCGAGTGGATATTAAATACTGGGCACAATCGCAGCTTCCTGGCAACGATGCAGGGTATTAATCACTTAAGCCAACCCGCCTTTCAAAGCTTTGCCAATAGGCACAGCGAAGATAAAAAAAACGAGTTATATCTTGCCTACCAAAACCGCTTTGCGCTGCAGGGCGTTGGCATTCAAGCTTGGGACATTGGCAGAATGGTTTTTCTGGTTCGACAAGGGGTGTATGTAGGCTATTTAGCAGAAAGTGAAGCCTGGGAAATTCTTTTTCAAAGCGCAGAAAAAACCCAGCAGCGTTTTAGCGATTGGTACCATTACGGCATCAGCTATGTGGTGGGCCGGCACTACTGGCGCGGAGCCAATTTATCGGATTCAAACTGCAATGTGTTTTACGCCTATTTGAATCCGATTGTGGGCGATATTGAATCGGGGTGGAACACCCTCCCCTGGCACACTCAGCTAACTCGGGCCCATGAAAAATAGTGGTAGACAAAATAACCAATTAACCCACTTTTCGATAAGGACTGGCGGGCGGATTTGGCGCTACAACGCATTGTGTAACATGAGCTCTCGAGGGTGAGGCTTCATATAGTAGGACTTATCAATATAAGGGTCGGGGTTTTTGCGAAAATGGTGGCGTAAAATAGTAATCGGAACGATTAATGGTAAATAACCCTGCCGATACTGCTCAATGGTATCGTGCAACTCCGCCCGGTCTGTTTCGTCCAAGCAGCGTTTTAAATGGCCTTTAATATGGTACAACACGTTACTGTGGTTTCGTTTATTGGTCGGTTTGCGCAATATTTGCGTCATGGTCGTCAAATAACGTTCGCAGTAGTCCATCAAATCGATATGCCCAAGCTCAGCCACCAAACGCCCCAACTCGCGGGTTTTCACCTGGTCATGGCTCATTAGAATGTGCTTGTGTCGGGTATGAAATTCCACCAAAGCTTGTTTGTTATCGAGCGTTTTTTCGATTTCACGCCAGCGCTGGTAAATAAACACACGTTTTATAAAGTTTTCTCGCAGCACCGCATCACCCAGACGGCCCTCTTCTTCTACCGGTAAATTGGGAAAGGCCTTAATGATGGCGGCAGTGTATATGCCTACACCAATACGCTGTGGATTGTTTTTGGTATACACTTTTACTCGCTCCATACCGCAGCTGGGCGAGTTATTTTTCACGATATAACCACACAAATCCGATACCCAGCGAAATTGATCGGTTGCACAAGCACTTAAAGCGCCGGTGACATCTAAATGAGAATTTTTAGTGCCCACACAGCGAACCGGCGCTCCCGGCGCTGTGCTCACCAGACGGATCGGCTCTCTGGGGATACCCAGACCAATGCTCACTTCCGGGCAGAACGGTTTAAAATCGAAAAACTGCGACAGAACCTTACCTATATAGACGTTATTTTTATGGCCGGAATCGAAGCGCACTGGCTCCCCCAGCAAACAGCTGCTGATGCCGATGGGAATTTTTTTATATAACATATATACCCCTGATTTATCGGTTGAGCACTGTTGAGGCTTAACTACATTAATCCGTTGCATCGCAGCCAGGGCCTTCAAGCAGCTAAGATTACAGTGAATTTTTTTAACTTTTGCGGCAAAGTCGTCGTCACTTTACGGGTTATCAACAGGGATGTAGTATGGGTCGCTGTGCTCAGGGCAGCGCCTTATTTGAACAGCTGATCCACCAGACGCGTGCCCGATAGATAGGCGCCCTCAATACGACCGCCGTAACACCAATCGCCGATCGCTGCCAAATGCTGATCGCGATCAACCAAAACACCCGGCTGTTGGCTCGGGTCTTTAAGCCGCGCGTAACGCCAATAGTGACTGTAACTGTGCATTACCCGTAACGGTTTGGATACGCTGGTGTTGAACACCTGGCTCAACCAAGTAAGCCCGTGATCGAGCAGATGATCGTGTTCGATCCCCGCGTGCCGCGCCGAGTATTCGCTAGAGAAATGCAACATCCAACAGTCGTCGTATTGCGCGGCGATTTGACGTTTTGGCCGCGACGACAAGCGCGATACCCAAGACACCAAAGAGTCGCCAAAAACACCTTGGATTTCCGGCGCAACGCCGCCGCAGGTCGCGAACGCCAGGGCCCAGCAAGGAACATGCACCGCAGCCGGAATCTGGCGAAACAAAACGTGGTCGCAAAGAAGCTGCGCGGCCTGCTCGGCCGGCAGCGCTACAATCACCCAGTCGAACAACTCTTCACATTTATGCCCGCTGTCGCAGTCTATGCGCCAGCCGCTCCCGCTCCGCCTCAAGCAGGTCACTCTAGTGCCAAGTAGTATTTTCAGGTGCAAGCCCAAACCGAAGGCCAGACGGTTCATAGTCGGCGTCGCCACATAGCGTATGGTCTGATCGGGCTTACTCGATAGCGTGCCATTTTTAACCACAAAGGGTGTAAAATCCCAAGGCGCTACTGCCCCTTCGCGCACCCAGTTATCCACCTGCTGCTGGAACACGGCATCGCGCGCGGTAAAGTACTGCGCGCCGATATCGATGTCACCCCAATCGAAGCTTTTGGTGGTGATACGGCCACCCAAGCCGTAAGACTTTTCAAACACTGTCACCTGCGCGCCATCAACCTGTTTTAAGGCTTGTGCGGCACTTAAGCCCGCAATACCCGCGCCAATAATTGCAACCTTCACAATAAGCCTG
>JAHQVY010000185.1 GCA_019634095.1 Cellvibrionaceae bacterium | reverse complement strand
GCTTTTAGAGACGTATTTAAAGCGCTGCATGAAGATTTTTTACGCTGAACATCGGTCACTTTGGTGTGACGTTGAAAAAAAATGCGGTGGCAGACATGCTGTTACGGAAGCAGCGATGCGGTTCAGGACCGAAATTTATACAACGTTAGGGTTTATATACCCTTAGCGAGAGAAGCCGGTCGAAAAATGAATCACTGTGGGTCTATATTGGCTGTGGAACTCTACTAGTAATGCCACAAACATCTCCAGCGACTCCTGGACCGCTTGCCGGGTATGCTAGACAGCTTGCCGGGTATAATAGTCGAAAACCCCAAATAACGCGTCGCCGTCTGTGGAATATCGACAATTTGGAAAGCCTCGACAATGAACCATTAACAACAAGCGAATAACCTTAGCAATCGACAAAAAATTTTGTGCCCCAGAAAATCTGGCAACGCCAAAAAACCACTTATTCATCAACGCTAAGCATTTGCATGCGCGAAGCTACTCACGATTTACCGACAATATTTCAGCTGCTACTTTCGAGCTTCAAAACCAAAAATAAAATCTTCAAACGAACTCTGTTCGATATCGCAGCGCAATTGTTGTATACAACTCAAAGGTAGTTAGGTTTTTTGCAAAGCATTTTATTGAAAAATCAGCAACCGGACATTTCACGAATCAACATTTAATGGCACCAAACCAAGCAAATATTCTAGAGGCCTAGCTAGAGAATAAAAAAGCGAATATCTATGCTCTTGGCGACGTTGCGGCGCCTTGCCAAGTACAAAAATTGACGCACTCCGAATACCAAAATTTCAGACGCTAAGGGTATGTAACTGCTAGATAAACGACATAATATCGAGGCATAGTGGTTTAAGCTCCTTATATTAAGTTGGCCCTCTAAGCTGAAAATTCACCCCAAGTTTTCTTAAAAAGCGCGGCAGCTATTGTGCAGACAATCACAGAAAATAAGAGATACTGCACCAGAAAAAATAGTCAATTCGCTTACCCAAAGCAATTTAGCAATTTTTTACATTTTACAAATGCCATTCGATACGACGCCCCCTATACTGCCGTTAATAGTATTTTAGTTGATACCCGCTCAGTTAATTATTAGCGAACTGATTATTTATAGCTCAAAACGCCCTCTATTAGCACACATTTTATTCGATCACATTGAATTGCAATCCACGATCAATATGTTTTCTGTCACAAAATTTTATCTTTATTGCCATTAACACCATCAAGTCAACGAAGAATGTTAACTGCAACCCGCACACCATCGGGCAAGCCAACTAAACTCTGCAGCAAATTTTGTAGGGTGAAAATCACCGGGAGTGATTCATGAACAGCAAATTCAGCATAATTGCGAGCATGGCACTGTGCGTTATTTTGACAGCCTGCGGCGGCGATCTCGTCGATAGCGAGCGCGCATCTAACCAAAGCGGGGAAGCACCGCCGGTAGACACACCAAGCACCATACCCACTGCAGCACCCACAAATACGCCGCCACCGGCAGAAGAACTGCAGCCGAACCCAACCGCAGCGCCAAGTTCACAGCCGGTAGCCACTCCAACAGTGGAGCCCTCACCATCGCAGGCGCCCGCTGTGCCCGATCGCGAAGTCACTTACACCATCGTCGTTGAGTGGGATATCCCCAGCTCGCGAGAAAACGGTAGCGACCTTCTACTAAGCGATATTGCAGGATATGAAATTTTTTACAAAAAAGTTGACGATCCAGAATTCCTGAAAATAGACGTTGATATCGCAACCACTTCCGAAGTTACAATTTCTGATCTGAGCGCAGGACGTTACGAGTTATATATCACTACCCTAGATTCCGATGGCCTACGCAGCCAAAATTCCCAGCTACTGAGCGCCACGATCGGCGGTTAGCGGCTTCGCACCGGTGAATGTGTGACCGTTTGCCACTGCCAATAGAATTCACCAATAAACCAAAACTAAAACGGCTTTGGCAGTTCTCAAGTGTGCCAGTATAGAGCGCGTAAGTATTTGCCCCAAACGTTGCATAGATTATCCTAAATAAATCAGTTGGATCTACTGATTTATTTAGGTTTAACCGAGAGTGCTAAGCCAATGGCTTATGGCCCTTTGGTTATCTGTGTGCGGTTAAGCTCGTGCACTAACGAGAAATAATGACGAGCGTGATTGGCTACTTCCGCGGGTATTAAGGTTAAGTAATTTATAGCAGCACTGGGCCTTGGGCTTTTTGCCGGATGCGCAATTTCCAATAGACTGTCTAAAAGATCATCCAGTGGGGCCATTAACACAGCAACAATATCTGCCTCGGTCAACCTTACGCCATGCAACCTTACGCCATGCAACCTTGCGCCATACAAGCTTACTCCATACAACCCAGCTATTGACACCAAACCAAGGTGTTCTCACACGTAGTGCTTAAGTGCAATGGCCAGATGTTTAATGCAGGAGAAAGTCGTAAAGGGTGCAACGTAAACAACATCTCTAACCCACCATCATCGCGATGGGCAGCAAAGTCCGTCTAAGTAACGACGCTGAATACGATACACCCTCGGCTTTAACTCGCTAGTTGCCTATGTTTAACTGTTATCGGTGAGCAATTTCTACTGCCGAAAAGTCTTGCAACAAGCACACAAGATCCGAAATTGTTTCCTTGCCAACGGTTTGCGTTAACGTTTGGTATTGCGCTTTCAACTTCGGTGCAATTTTTTTATGTAACCGTTTTCCTTTTGCACTTAAGCGCAGCGATATCGCTCTTTGATCCACCGTATCGGTCCGGCGTATAAGTATACCTTCTGCATCTAGTCTAGCGATGATTCTCGACAAGCTAGGACTTAGAATACAAGTTTCACTGGCAAGCTCTTGAGCATTAATTTCTCCAAATTGTTCTACAACTTTAATTACTCTCCACTGTTGCTCAGTTAAACCGTAATCGGTAAAAATTGGGCGTAATAGAGAAATGGAATTTTCGCGTGCCTTCAATAAAAGTAAAGGCAAAGATTCAACTAAGTTAGTCATTCAAGCATCCTTCAACATATCAAACTCTCATTTAAAGCATAGTAAATGTACAGAATTTAACCCGAGCCTGCTTCAATCAATTAAACATAGAAAACGCCAAATTACTGTACCTTTTTCATAAAAACACCGCCCCAAGATAACCGCATGGTAATAATTAACGCTTTTTTATAACGTGAAAGTGTTAATTGGGTTTTTCCAACAACGCCTTTCGCTCACCCGTTAAAGCAAGCATGCAGTAAGCACAAGAGAGTAAGTAAATTGATGGATGGATGGATGTTATTCCTTTTCACCGCCTTTTTACTGCCTCGTTTCGGCTTTTCCTCATTGCTTCTCTAGGTACAAGAAAAAAATTTATTTACAAAGTTAATCGAAACTCTTTATTTGTTAATTTGCAGGTCACACATAGATTCAGATTTAACTTGTCAGCTAAATTCACCTTAACCAAAAGTACCGCTGCATCCCCGCACAAATAATGCTCTCCCTTTCGAGTTTTCGCTTGAAATAAATGAACCCAGCAAAGATTAATCTGAACTATCATCTGATTCTATAACGAAAAATGCGCCAAAAGCAAAGCCAAGCAAGATTCTCTGCAAAAAGTCTCCTTAGCCTGTGAACCAATAACCCGAGCCAGCCACTTTTGACTAACTAGTACGTTCTTTGTACCCCGGCTAGAAAAGAACGTGCCAAACCGCGGGATACCGGTGACAAGCCTATAGGGAACTATTCGCAGCGGGTTTGAAACAGGGGACATCCCTTCAACCTAAATTAATCAGTTGAATCTACTGCGGACGCCCAATGAACTGAAATTAAAGCGTTTTTTCAATTTTGCGGCTGCACCCGTAGAGTGACTACGAATTTGCCGCAAAAGTTAAAAAATTCACGCTAATTTCAGTCCCTTGAACGCCCTCGCTACGATCCAACTGATTAATTTAGGTTCAAAGATACTGCTTCGCAATTCTTTTATATTTCAATTCGCTATTTTACTCGGATTTATGAGGCGAAATTAGCTTAACGCTAAAATTTGTGCCGAATTTGTAAGTTGGCTTTACTTTCACACTTACCGCCGCCGCTACCTGTTAAGCAAGCTGTGAACCTTACATTTCAGAGGTTTTTTCTTATTTTAGTATCTGAGTGGCGATGGGGTAAGTCGCATTTTATGCCCAAAGCGTTTGAGATTTAGGTGACAGAAAAACTATCCAATTTCAGCCAGGCTAATACCGCCAAGCGCTTATGAGCGGACCGCAACTGCACGAAAATCAGCGAGTTTTTTCATTTTTGTGCCTTCCCCCTTAAGGTGGCTACCCATTTGCTTCATAGGTGAAAAATCCTTCCTGATTACGGCACTTCAGACACCCTCGCTACGATTCAACTGATTTATTTAAGTGCAACACTCTCTGCAACTACTTCGGGGTATTCACCTTTTTAATAACATTAAATGCGTGGTACTAAAAACTTTATCCGCCATCCAATGCAGACCAAAACCGATTTAGCCTGCCTGCCGTGTGTTGCTCATCGGAGGGAAAAAATTGCCTTGTTAAGAACGGTCATTGCGATGCTATAAACGCGGTGTTGCAAGACCTGACGGGAGAAAAGACGAACATGAACAGAAGGGTAATTTTTAGCTTTGCTTACAAGCAACAGCGCAAAGCAGCGCTTTTCGGGCGGAACGTGTCCAGCACAAAGCCCTGCTAAGGTACCGATATGGAGCGGACGCTCCGGTAGAATTTTAACGCCAAGATAGTGGCAAACTATACCCAAAGCGTTTGAGATTTAGGCGTTAGGAGTGCGCCAATTTTTGTTCTTGGCAAGGCGGTACTCACAGGGACGTGAGGTATTAGGGCAACGCACAATAGCCATTCTATTTAAGGCGGAGCAACACCGCCAAGGGCAAAACGGGGCGTGCTCATGAGGCCTAAATCTCAAGTGTTTTGGGTATATCTTGGCGTTTTCGCTTTCACAGTGCCGATACACTGGCTATGAACCTTGTATTCTAGGATTTTCTGGCCGCCGAGTACCTAGACACAAAGGGCTCACGATACAATCGAGTTAAATGCGATCAGCTGGTCGAGGCTGGCCCCGGACCCCAGGCCGTTGGCCACACCGTAAGTAGACAGCGCTTGTGCAAAGTGTTGCTGTTCACCATTCAAGGCCATGTAGTTGAGCATTATGGTTTGCACCAGCAAATTCACATTATTCGCACAGGGGCTGGACGAGGTTTCGACATCACCACTAGGCCGCATATGGCCGATCTGCTGCCGCGCGGGACTGGTGAGCTCAGCGCGACCGCTCGGGTTATAAACCAAGAAGAAAGACGATGCCGTTTGCTGACTGTCGCCAGTCCACACGCCTTTGGGGATGTCCATCTGCCCGTCCATAGTGCCATTACTAAATACCGAGCCATCGCTAAAAACGTAGATCATTACAGGCTGGCCTTTGCGTGCAGCGTACTCCAAACAAGCGCCAATGCATTCCCCGGCGCGAAAATCCCGCGCTTCACCGGTAACGCGATCGCCTGTGTGATAGTCGTAGCCACCCATGGTTACCGTGCCGGCTGCGGCATAGCCATCGATTACCATTTTCATAATCGATGCAGTTTTGCGGTATTCGCCGTTGCTGCCGCCACCGTCAAATTCCCCAGTAGCAAAGATTCCGGTTGCCGCCCCTGGGGACTGATCGATAATCAAGGGGTCGGTGGACGGATCGATACTGCCATCCGACCCGTATTTATCGGCCAGGTACGCAGACTCAACGTAGGCGCATTCAATTTTACGCCGCAAATCCCGATCTCTGACCAAGTCGTTATAGCCGGGATTAACTCGCCCCAACTTGGCATTGGAAATGCGCGACACCGCCTCCATCACTCTCACCACACGCTCGTTATTCAAGCCGTCGAAAGAAGGCACTTGTACTAAGCCGGTAACATCGCTGGGGCGGTCGACTTTTGTGGGGCGGATCTCGCTGTTGATCATGCTTAAAGGCGCCATGGAATTGCCGCCAGATTCGCTGGCTCGCGAGCCGATCAAGGTGGTGATGCCTCCGTATGGCCCCTGCACCACCCCGTCGACTACCGGACCCGCCAGGGCAATGGCGTACATTGGGTTATGCGGATTATTGCCGGTGTCGTTTTCAGAGCGCGCCGCGACGACCGCACCGTTGATATTGGCGTGCACATCGGGCCCTGCGCAACGGGCGCGAATACCCGCCAATAACTGGCTGTCGGAGTGAAAGCGCAGGCCTAGGCTGCTATCGGTATAGCTAACACCGTTGGGGTCGCTCTGACCGGGCAACATATCGCCAGGCAAGCCCTGCTTGCTGTAGCCCGCAGTGCTCAAGTAGTCCTCCTGACCGCCGGCACCGCCCACCAAAACATTGGAGCCGGCAAAGTTGGCGCCGCCGGCCAAGTCAAAACATATAAAAGGAACCTTGCCCGAACCTTCGCGAATACCACACTCGTCGAGGCGGGCGGCCAAATCATCACTGAGCGCCGCATTGGCGCGGCGCGAAATTAAATTCAGCGCGGAAAAGCCCGCCAATGTGCCCGCACCAGTCAAAAATCCCTGGCAAATTAGGTCGCGGCGAGTGCGCGGACGACTGTGATCGGAATGGCGCAGTGGCTCGTCTACGGTATAACCTTTTCGCTTAGACATCGTGTTTACCTCTTACTGAATTAGCATCACTGCACTGCCGACGATAGACGCGCAAACAGCGGTAACTTTTGCTTCGGTGGGAGCTGCGGCCATTTCCGAAGTATTTATTAAAGTGTTAATTTGTTGGCGCACGTCACTCACCTCGGGCTGGGTGCTCAGCGGCACACTGCTGCCATTTTGAGTTACCTCATTCGCTGCCAACGAGGTGAGCAGTGGTAAAATAAGGCTGTCGAGATTGTCGGAATCTACGGCGCCCGAGAAGCTGAAATCGGGAAAATACGCGGCACGCAAACCCGTGTCACTAACGAGGATATTGCAAAATCCAATCGCCAGTTGCATCACACCGCTTTGATGCGCCGCCAAAAAGCCTTCGGCGTTCTCGTCGGCAGGCAGTTGCTGATAAACACTCTCGAACAACTCCCGATTAGCGCCACTCAGCGGCACTGTCGTGACACGAGCGATACTGGCGCCAATCTCCTCGAAGTTGCGCAGAGCAATTTTCGCACTGGCAGGGCTATCTGCCGGAGCGCTGGCCGCCGGTGGGTCGGGCTCAACACGAGCGTATTGACTGACGCCAATTTGATCGAAACTGAGGAAAAATTCATCGGTATCGGGGCCCCTCTCCAGACTAATAACCGCCCCCAGCTCAGACAGCGGGACCCCCGTTTCGCGATTGTAGTTACCAGCATTCACCACCGTGTCAACATTGCCAAAGGCTTGACCTGTAGGCAACTCTTTGCCGTTGACCCCCAGGCGAATGCCCCGGATCACAATATCTTGAGAAGGTGTTTGGTCGCTCAGGCTGATAAAGAACGGGTTGTTGAAGAGGTAGCTGTAACTGTCAAACTGCTCCACTTGGAAAGCCACGTAAGACTCCGGCAAATTAACATGATGCGAGACGCTAAAGAGCAGGTAAAATTTCTGCCCAACCCCCACGTCAAAATTGGTCACAATGTGCTCCGCTGTCAGCACTCGATTATGTATGGCCAAAAAGCGAATGGTCCCCTGCCACAGGTATTCATCATCGGCTTCATTGCCGAGAATAAAAGCAAAGGTATCGTCCCAGTCATTGAGGTTAGCGCCCACACTGTCGGGATCAGAAGCCACTAATTCGCCGTTTACATAAATGCTCGAGCCATTGATTGGATCGAAATTCGCCACCACATGCTGCAGGGTTGCCTGCAGCACTTCTTCATCATCGGCGGTTGAGAAAAAAGGCATGGCATTGGCATCGCTGTTCGAACTGCGATTCATAAAATCATAGTTATACAGCGTTTGCCCCAAAGTAAAGTTGCGTAAATTTGAGCCCCCCGAATAAGTCACTATACGTGCCGGGCCCTCTTGCGTGACATTGGCGGGCACCACCCAAGCTTCGACAGCGTACTCACCCGTGGAGCGAATCAATTCATACAGTTTGCGGCTGCTGCTGGTAGCCGCTTGCGCCTTGCCGGAATTAATACGAATACCCCAGCCTCCCACTCGTTCAATATCACCGCTGAGATTTAAATCCAAAGCGGGCTCAACGCCGCTGGTGTCGAAGGCGGTGTCAGTGGAATCGCTCTTAAACTCATAGAGGGCGATAACATTGTTTTCGATGCGCCCGCCGCTGCTCACAACAATGCCATCGGCTAAGCTCATGGCCGCACTGACTTGCAAAGCGGGGTCTATTTCAGTGGGCTCAATGCCGCTGGCAAAACTGGCAATGGCGCTGCTCATAGCACTGGCGTCAGCACTGCAAGCAGACCAGCAATTGTGGAACTCCTCACCGAGGCGCAGCACAAAGCGTGAATTGGCCGGGTCGTCCAGTTTAATGCGGCTGCGCGAGGCATCATAGGCAATATCCATATCGCTCGAGCCAAAATAAGGCTGCTGTTGGGTGGCCGCATCTTCGGCGTGGCAACTGGCACAGTGCTCGCGTAACAGAGGATATACCGTCGAAGCAAAGCTCTGACCATTGCTAACCTCTGCGCTACCGGTCAAAGGAAAACTGCGGCTGGCGCCCACTTGCGACACCTCGGGTGCAGTAAGCACAATCACGTTACTCGACGCCCCTGCCGCGCTGGCCCAGCCCTCGATATAGTTGGTAATGATGTCGGCGCATACGGAAGCCTCGCTGCTCCAACAGTTGTGACCGTCTGCAGTTTTTGCTACCAGACGCGACTGGGAGGGTACAGCCAAATCAACCAAGTTATTGGCTGCGGCATAGGCCAGGTTAATATCGTCGGTTCGCAAAAACAGTGGCTGCTGTCCTTCCTCTTGATTGTGGCAAGCGCCACAGCGATTGCCACCTGCCAAGTTGTCCCACAGATTCACTTTAAAATTGGTCACGTCATCGGTGGCAGCGGCGACTCCCTGATACACAATGCCGTCTTCGACATCGCCAGAGCTAAAATCATCATTTTGTACATTTTGCTGCCCGCTGCCGCCGCTGCAAGCGGTAATAAGCAGCAAACTCAATGCACACAATAGGAAAGCGCTCGGTTTTAACAATGTGAACATGCTTACTCTCCCTTACAGTAGTTGGCAGCGGCGGCGAAACTGTTTCTCAAGATCGGCTCACTGTTAAAGCTGTCCACCATTGACGCAACCTGGGCTCGGTCGTTGCCATCACCCGGCTCTCGCAAACACACCGCCTTGAATACTTTTTCCACAGCGCAGTGCGCAAATGCTTGGGAGTGCGCCAATTCCTTGAGCATTGATGCGGCGCCGTTACCGTAGCCCTGAATATCGCCGCCAATAGGCGCCCAACCGAGGGACTTGTTCTGGCCCTCACGCCAGTAATTATCCCAGCGATCATCCGGAGTTATAAAACCATAGGGGAAAGTCGAGGCATTGATATGATACTTTGCCTGTACCCGCGTGCCGGTTTCAGGATCGGTGTCGCCGGCCGCGTTGTACACTAAACGACCGTTCTCGCCGGTCAAATCGCTGTCGGCATCGTACTCGAAATTGTGGTAAGCAAAGGCTTGGGCCAGGGGATCCATGCCTGAATGGCAACCGGCACAGCTGTTGAGAAACACTCGGGCATCTCCGCCTGGACTGCGCGATACATCCTGGCGTATGCGATCGGGAACCCGGGTTATATCATTCACTTGTTCAAGATCCATACACAGGTGATTGAGCAGGGTAAAACGAAACATGG
The DNA here is from genome assembly GCA_019634095.1 of Cellvibrionaceae bacterium. GTDB lineage: Bacteria > Pseudomonadota > Gammaproteobacteria > Pseudomonadales > Cellvibrionaceae > JAHQVY01. The sequence goes on along the minus strand of JAHQVY010000185.1, from coordinate 9,340 downwards.
CGCGGTTAGTGCCGGCAATAAAAAACGACTTAGCCGCCGCCCTCGAGGTAATCACCCCCGAGACCGCCACCAAGGGCAAACCGGTGATTGCCGCCTGAGACTGCCGCACTAAATTATCGCGCAAGCTGTAATCGCCGTTTTCCAACTCAATGTAATGCCGATTATTGTTCACAGAATAGGGCGTTAGACCTAAACTGGCATCCGCGGTATACAGAATATCGGCGTATAAACTGCTGCGGTAGTCGATGTCGTCGCGCACCACGCCGATAACGGTGGCGATATAATCGTTAAACTCGACAAACGCACTTTGCTCGCGATTGGTCCACGGAGCCACCCAATTTTTTAAAGTGGTTTTGTAAAAATTCTCGTGATCCATGGCAATTCTTGCGGCGGCTGCGCCGCCATTAACCGCGTCTGCATCGATGGCTGCTTGCATGCGCAACAGCACTTCTGCTGTGGCTGGCACACCCGCTATGCGGTCGTGAATACGCTTCGCCATCTCGAGAGAGCCCGCATTGGCGGGCACACTAACACACAGCACACACACAGAAAATGCCGCAAAACATCGCAACGACTGCAGTTTAGAGGGAAAAAAACCACTTGCTAAGCTTGTTATAATCTTTAGGGACATACTCATCACAAAGCCCTTCAATACTTCATAAAAATTAAATCGACTATCCTAAAATAGCGCTTACCCTTTTAGGCTGCGGAAATCAAATCTCCGCCAAATTTGTTATCTAGCATCAAAATTTGTCACTCTTGTAGCGCTCGCTCGCTGTACAAAAGCCCTAATTATGCGGTGCACATCACAACAACTTGCGATGCCAATAAAATCGGATATTACTTAAACCCGGAGGGCATTGGGAACGCAGGAATCGTTCCCTGTATCCGAGGCTTTACATTTTTTTATATCACCAGACTTAAATTGCACAGATTTCCCCTGCTTTTCGCTAAGATTAATTGGTCAGCACCACACTTTTTTACAGTTAGCGTAAATAATTGCTTTGCAATGTAAAAAAAACCAACGCCGCATGCACTGAGGTAGCCACAGTAACCGCTGTGGTACCCGCAGGCTTGTAAAGTTTCGTAATTACGTGCTAGCAAACTCACAAATAAACTCACGGCCGCGCGAAGCTTGTTTTAAATTAAAGAGTAGGTCATGGCGTAAAAGTATGTTACCCGCTGTATATTTTTGTTGCAGCGTAAATTAAAAAATCAGCTAATGATAGATTTTTAATTGCCAATAGCAATGTAAAGAAATTAACTATCACCCAATGACCCGATACAAAATTTGAGAATGTATAAAAATCTAGCCCAGTGGCGGCCCTGGGCTTTTTACGCGCCCGAGTGAGTTCGCGAGTTGATCCATTCGGTAACTTGATTTATTCGGTAAAGTGATACGCACCGAACTCTGCACTGCCACAACACGAGTGCACTCGGTCTTGCCCTAAGGGCATATACTGATAATGCCATCAAAATACACATCACTTAGTTGTAAGTGGCAGAGAGATTATTTGAAATGAACGGTTTTCGCCCAAGAATTTTTGTTTTAGTTGCGCTCAGCATTATTTATAGCGGCTGCGATGTAAGCGATAGCAGCAATAGTAGTGGTAGTCAAGACCCCGACCCAGTGGTAGAGGATTTTCCAATTGCGTTTATTCAAAGGTCTTTTCCCACCAACGAAGATGGTGTAACAGTGGCCGCAAACATAGTCGAACCGGCCCAGTTTAACCCCGGTGCACGCCTTATTTTCAAACAACGCGCTTCGACACCGGCGGCGGAAACTATTCTCAGCGATGCCGCTTTTGCGATTGAACCGACACCGGACCCGGAAAACCCCGATGCCGAACTCACTCCCACTGTCCCCGACTACGATGTAAAAGACTTAGAGGTTTCCGAAGACGGCAGTAAGCTTTTATTCACCATGCGCGCACCGGAAATAGAAAACGCGGCAATTCAGCCTACATGGAATATTTGGGAATACGATATTGAACGCGAAATATTGCGGCGCATTATTAGCTCCGACCTACTTGCCGAAGAGGGTGAAGATGTGGCACCCACCTATCTACCCGATGGGCGCATCGTTTTCTCCTCCACCCGCCAGCGTCGCTCGCGGGCGGTGCTGCTCGATGAGAGCAAACCGCAATTTTCCGCACTTACCGAAGACGGTGAACGGGAGGCTTTCAACCTACATGTCATGGATGAAAACGGCGGCAATATCCAACAAATCACCTTTAATCAAAGCCACGATCTTCACCCCACGCTACTCAGCGATGGTCGCTTACTTTTTTTGCGCTGGGATAATTTTGCGGATGCTAACAGCCGGCTAAGCTTGTATACCGCAAAACCGAACGGTGGCGACCTGCGCTTGCTGTATGGCTACCACAGCCAAAATACCGGCACCGACGAAAGCGCAGCAGTTTTCGCGCAACCCCGACAATTGGAAGATGGCACTATTCTGGTTAACTTGTGGCAACCAGAAACCGAGCAGTGGGGCGGCGACTTAGTGCTTATCGACACCGAAAACTTCAGTGACAACCAAGTGACCATAGACAGTTTGCCACCGGTCAACAGTGCGCAAAAATCGCTGGTTCCCCGCAATATTGTCACCAACGGTGACCCCTCCCCCGATGGGCTCTACAACTCTGCGTTTCCGATGTCCGACGGCACAGGCCGTCTATTGCTCAGTTGGAGTGCGTGCTTTTTGGAAGGTATTGGCTTAAATATTTACGTCAATGCCAATCGGCAGCTTATCGGCGAACAGGGGCAGTTTGTGCGCCGCTCCGGATCGGACTTAAACGACACTGAGTCAGCGGTTGTTATCGAAGAGGAAGAAGTAGGCGCGTTTCCGTGCACCGCCACCAATATCAATATAGACGGCGTGCAGATTGCTCGCCCCCGCTACGGTATTTGGATCTACGACCCGGCATCCGATACCAATGCACCGGTGGTGATCGCCGAGCAAAACACCCTATATTCAGAGGCCGTCGTTATCGACCAGCGCCCCCTACCCGAATTTATCGCCGACCCGGTGGCAGGCCTCGATTTTGATTTGAGTTTGGCGGAAGAGAATCTGGGCATTTTGCACATTCGCAGCGTGTATGATGTGGACGGCAGCGATGTGTCGCCCAACGGCATCATCGCCACCAGAGACCCTGCGCAAACCCCAGCTGAACAGCGCCCTGCAAGGTTTTTGCGCATCATGAAAGCGGTATCGCGCCCAGACGAAGACATTTTAGACATTGACGAAGGTGACTTCGGTAATATAAACCGCATGCGCGATATTCTCGGATATGTGCCCATCGAGCCCGATGGCAGCGTTAAAGTACAAGTGCCCGCCGATGTTGCTTTGACCTTTGCGATCGTCGATGCCACCGGCAAGCGCATTGGGCCAGATGGCAGTCGCGGCGAGCAACACGCCAATTGGTTTAGCTTACGTGCTGGTGAAACCTACGAATGCAAGGGTTGTCACGAAGGTAGCGACAGTGACAGACCTCATGGGCGCGCCGATGTCGGCCCAGAATCGATTAACCCCGGCGCCATTGAGGGGGTTAATTTCCCCAACACGTCACTGCGAGACGACTTCGGTACCCTGCACCCCTTAGCTCCAGAATCGGGGGAAACCATGGCAGAGTATCGCACTCGGATGAATAACGGCAGCGCGCGCCAGTTATCGATGAACATGGTAGATTTTAACGATTGGCAAGATGATGGCGTGCGCCCGAGGCAAAATCCGCTAATTAATATACAATATGCAAACGTGCCGGCTGGAGCAGCGCCCACCGATTGCCTTAACCAGTGGAATAGCCTGTGCCGCAGTGTGATTAATTACGAGCAGCATATACAGCCCCTCTGGTCCGCAGAACGCCAAGTGCTCGATGCCAATAGCAACGTGCTGGCCAATAACCGCTGTACAATTTGCCACAGCGCCAGCGATGCCGATGGCGCGGTGCAGTTGCCCGCTGGAAACTTACAACTCAATCTTTCAGATACGCAATCCGTGGACAATATCGCTCACCTAACATCCTACGACGAGCTTTTCCGTAGTTCTTTAGTGGTGGAAGTAAATGACGATGGCTTACTCCAGCCAGAAACCGAACACTTGGCCATTGATGGTGTACTGCAATTTCAAGCCAACGATGCCGACGATAACCTCGTCCCCGCACCGGCGGACAACCCCGACGCGTCGCTTACCTTGCTAACCGACGCTAACGGCCAACTCATTCCCTTCGTGGTAAATACAGGTGCTACTATTGGTCCAGTAATGAATCGAAACGGGGCTCTGCGCAACACAACTTTTTTTAACGTGTTCGAAATAGGTGGTGGAACTGTCGACCACACATCATTTCTTAATAGCGCTGAACTTAAACTTATTGCAGAATGGTTGGATATTGGTGGTCAATATTTCAACAACCCTTTCGATGCACCCGAAGATTAATTGAATAAGTTAATAAAGATCGCAGCCAAACCGAAGAGAAACTCGAGAACCCTGCCTTTTGAAAATACCTAATGCCACAACACTTGCAGTGCGGCGTGTTTGCCAATCGCTACTGTGCATCCTCTTACTTTCGCCACTATGCGCTCAGGCACGCAACGAAGGGGTGGATGTCATCGTCACCGACCCTTTCGCCAACATCCACAGTGGCGCTGGTCGCGGCTATCCCATCTTCCACATCGTGGAGCGGGGACAGACAATACGTCTGTTAAAACGCCGCACCGACTGGTATTTAGTGGAAACTAACGATGGAAAGACCGGCTGGATAAAACGCGATCAATTGCGCAGTACCTTAAACACCGATGGCACGGGTGTAGATTTTGCGGGCACCGACCGAGCAGACTACTTGGCGCGTCGCTGGGAATTTGGGTTTATGGCCGGGGACTTTTCCGGCGCGCAAGCCTTAACCAATTATGTGGGCTACCACTTCACACCCAACATCTCTACCGAATTAAAATACACCCAAGCTTTTGGTGAATTTTCTAACAGTAAACTTATTAGCTTAAACCTGGTACACCAGCCTTTTCCCGATTGGTCAGTATCACCATTTTTTACCCTGGGTTACGGTGCAATTGACATTTCGCCCAACTCCGACATTGTTCAAGTAGAAGACAGAGACGAGCCAGTAATTACCGTGGGCGGGGGTTTTTTCTTTTACCTTTCCCGACGCTTTATTTGGCGCTTGGAATACAACGACCACACCACCTTAACCACCCGTGAAAACAACGAAGAGGTTGATGAATGGAAAACCGGTTTCAGCATATTTTTCTGATTGCAGCACTCCTAGGCGGCTTTGCTGCATCAGCCCTCGCACAAGATGAATCGGAACAGCAAACCAATTCAGACAGTGAAGGCGAAACCGTGCTCGACGCAGTCATCAACCCCGATATCGAGCGGCGCCGTATCGATGAGTCGAAAATCGATACCGAAGACTTCGAGTTTGGTTTTTATGGCGGCGTCATGAGCATCGAAGACTTTGGCACCAATAATTCCTACGGTTTGCGTATGGCTTATCACATTACGGAAGATTGGTTTTTTGAACCGACAATCGGCTTTAGCGAACTCAATGAAACCAGCTATGAATTATTGAGTGGTGGCAGCGATCTACTTATCGATGATGAGCGCCAGCTATACTATTACAACCTTTCCATCGGATTTAATATTCTTCCGGGCGAAGTATTCTTTGCCAACCGAGCATACAACACCTCCTACTATTTTATTGTGGGAGCCGGTAACACCTCCTTTGCCGGGGATGAATATGTTACCTATAACTTTGGTGCAGGCTTTCGCTTCTACACCACCGACTGGATAGCGGTTCGCTTCGATGTGCGCAATCATCTGTTCACCCATAATTTATTTGGCGATGATCGCTCAGTACAAAACCTTGAAGCCCAGGTTGGCTTATCACTTTTTTTCTAACCTAAGTTGCGCAGCTGTTTAAAACGCCCCATTGGCGCCGCGACCGCAGCACAAAAATGCATGAGGTAAATAATGAAAACCCTAGTTAAGATTGCGCTTATTGCAATTAGCCTTAGCGGCTTGAGCGCTAGTTTAAGCAGCCATGCACTAGATCTTAAAGGCAAGGCCAAAGATTTCACATTGAAATCGAACAGCGGCAGAAATATCCGCCTCTCCGAAATGCGCGGCAAGGTGGTGATGATCAACTTCTGGGCTCACTGGTGTGGGCCGTGCCGCCAAGAAATGCCGCACTTAGAAAAAATCTACCAGCGCTACAAAGATGCCGGCTTCACCATTTTGGGTGTACACCAAGATTCCGATCCGAAAACGGCAGACAAAGTCTTAAACGATATTCCTGTAAGCTTCCCTATTCTTTACGACACCACCAGTAAGGTAAGCGAAACTTACAACGTTAGCGCTATGCCGAGCACCGTTTTTATCGACTGCGACGGCAATCTTAAATACCTTCACAGAGGCTACAAACCCGGTGAAGAAAAAACCTATCAAAAATACATTAAGAGCCTAATAAAAGCATGCAGCATATAAAGACCTTGCTCTGCCGCAGCGCCGTGCTGAGCCTACTTGTTTGTGCCGCGGGCTGTACCAGTGTGCAGCCCTGGGTAAAGCCCTATGAAAGACAAAACCTAGCCGACCCGATTATGTCCTTCGAGCCCCACCAGGTGTCCACTCGCTACATAAACCATGTCTATGAAGCTCGAGAGGCAGCGCGCGGTGCAGAGGGCAGTGCGGGAGGTGGCTGTGGCTGCAACTAAAAGCCGCCTTAGCAAACCCGAAAAACAGGCTCACGCGGCCCGCGACAGTCGCCTCACGAGATATCTTGCGCTGCTCGCTGGCCTGATGGTCGCCTGTGGCCAGAGCATAGCCGCTGTATTGCCGGAAGACCGCGCCGACATCCTCTATCATCGCTATGAAGGCGGCGGCGTCACAATTGATGGCCCTTCCGTGCTGGTGCGAAAACAATTTGGCGGCAAGGTGTCCCTGTGGGCCAACTATTATGTCGACATGGTGAGCAGCGCCTCCATCGACGTAGTGACCAGCGCGAGCAGCGATGGCTACACCGAAGAGCGTACCGAAACCAGCACAGGCTTTGATTATCTTTACGACCGCACCACCATGAGCTTTAGCTATACCAGTTCGGAAGAGAGCGACTATTCAGCCGCCACCTTCGGCTTTGCCCTGAGCCAAGATTTTTTTGGCGATATGACCACTCTGAGTATGAATTACTCCCAGGGTAACGACGAAGTCAGGGAAAATATCTATCAAAATGGCTCTGTCATAAGCTCGGATTTTCGCGGCGACGCCAGTCGCCAACGCTTTGGCGTCGGCCTGACTCAGGTGTTGAGCAAAAACTGGATTATGTCTTTCAACCTGGAATCGGTGGTTGATGAAGGCTTTTTGCGAAACCCCTACAGAACGGTGCGCTTCGCCAATGGTGACGATATCGGACGCGCTCCAGAGCGCTACCCGAGCACCCGCAATAGTGACGCCGCGGCTCTGCGTTCCATGTACTACTTACCCTACCGCGCGGCTCTGCGCACCGAATTGCGCGCCTTTGCCGATTCCTGGGGGGTCAGCTCGCGAAATATTGAATTTCGCTACCTGCAACCCTACAAGGAAGGTATGACCTTCGAACTCAAGCTGCGCTACTACAACCAAAGCCAAGCCAATTTTTACTCGGACCTATTCCCCTTCGAAGATGCGCAAACCTTTCTCGCCCGCGACAAAGAACTCAGCGACTTTAACAGTCTCAATTTAGGATTTGGCGCCAGCTACCAATTTCCACAACACTGGCTCCCCATCTTCGAAAAAACCAGCGCCCACTTGTTTTACGACCGGATACGCTTTGAATATGGAAACTTTCGGGATATATCTGGGACCAATACAGCAACCTTCGGCCTCGGCAACGAACCGTTATACCGCTTTGACGCGAATGTGATACGGTTATTCATATCGGCTTGGTTCTAAAAACGCCGGAGCGGAAAAAATAACGCTCACACAACTATTTGCCGCAATCCTCCTTGGGCAGTCAAATGAACCAGCCAGTTAACGATACTGGAGCGTAATCAATATGAATAGCAGCCTTCACCTGTTACGTTTAATCTGTGTGTGCCTTTTGCTACACAGCTTGTCCGCCTGCAGAGCCGGCTTCAACACAGCCGAAGATCGTATTGACAATCCCGATCTTTGGGTCTTTACCGGTGCCGGCTCTAACTGGGTTTTAGAAGTCGAAAAAAACGGCGATGGTTTCGAATTAACGCGCAGTAATCGGCCAGGTAGCAGTGTCACTATCACACTTACCGGTACCTACGAAGAATTCACCAACAATGGCTTTACGCTGTTAACGGTCACCGATCAAAGCGGCACCTCCGATGCCAACAGCGAAATAACCTTAGTGCGCGCCTCTGCCTACGCGGCTTTTTTGTCGCCAATTTTCCCCGATAGCAGCGACGAAGACGACGAAGATCATGAAATTACCCCGATGGTCGCGGCCGCCAACTGCGGCAGTGGCGATGCCTCGAGCAATTGGATTCGTTTTAAACATCCAATTGACAGACAATCGGCGGCCAACGAGCCCAACGAATTTGGCACCCTCACTTTCGATATTAGCGCAGAAACACTGACCCTGGATGACCGCTACGATATCGACGCGCCCACCCAAACCCTTAGCAGCGCCCCCCTCGGCAGCGGTGAATGTGACGACGGCTACATTGACCAATCGAACCAAAACACCCATTACTTAGGCGTTGATGACAGCGCTTTACTCGATTTATTTAATAACGACGATGACGAAAACCAACGCTTATTTGCCATGGACAAATCGAACATAGCCGCTAATACGGATTTTGATTCCGACTCTTACGGAATACTCTACGATGGCGCCACCAGTGGCGACAGGAACTTTCCAATTCGCGCAGATTGTGTCTCCGGCACCTGCACAATTAACCGCGTTACCGATGTTGAAGACGGCCGCACCGTCAGTCAAGGCGCTTACACGCTGCTATTAACGAATGTGAATTCACCCAGCACAGGTTTTATTAGCGGTCAAATTCGCCTGAATTCAAACCCAACCCAGAGTCAAAATGCGGTATGTATGCTGCGCTCAAGCGCAACTAACCAAGATATTCTTGCCTGCGTTGCCAAGTCTCCCAACAATAGCGCCGAAATGCTAAATATATTTTTGGTGCGCTAAACGTTATTTTCTATTTGACTCGGGCTTAACCCATAATCCACTAAGGCCGGGGAAAACGCAGCAAACAGCTGCTCTTAGATATACCCAAAACACTTGAGATTTAGGCCTCATGAGCACGCCCCTAAGTGCCCTTGGCGGTGTTGCTCCGCCTTAAATAGAATGGCTATTGTGCGTTG